>JAYVBB010000197.1:0-3571 GCA_043750715.1 Pseudomonadota bacterium
TCGAAGCGCTGGCTCTCGGCGTCTCGGCGATGGCTGGCCTTGGGCAGGAAGCCGACCCGGCTTCCGACCCAGCTGCGGCCTTCCGCTCCTACTTGGCGACGTTGGAAGCCTCGACGGTCGCCCTGGCGCGCGATCTTGGCAAGGTCGCCCGGCTCGAAGCCAAGGTCTCGGCGAATCCGGAAGGTTCCGACCTGAGCCTGCTGACGCGGGTACTCGGCCATCTCGTTCGCAACGCGCTCGACCACGGCATCGAAGATCAGGCGGCGCGCCTTCTCAAAGGCAAGGCTGCGGCGGGCCGGCTTCGCCTCACGCTCGACTTTTCCGCGGGCACCTATACCGGGCGACTCGAAGACGACGGAGCCGGGATCGACCTGGCTCTGCTAGCGCGCCAAGCGAAGGTGCCGCGGGTCGACCTGCAGCAGGCTTTGCGGATTCTCGCGGCGCCGGGTTTCACGACGAAGGTGGCCGTCACCGGAATCTCCGGCCGCGGCGTCGGACTGGACGTCGTGGTGAGCGAGCTCGAAGCCCTCGGCGGGCATCTTGCGATCGAGCGCACCGACGGTAGCGGTACGGTCTTCACGTTCTCATTTCACGCGAAGGCTTCGGCCGTCGTCAAAGCGAGCTGAAAGCAGCACTGGTGCTTGTTGCAGGCGAACCAGAAGTCGCCGACGACGCCTTCGTCTCCGTGCACGGCATCGCCGAACCGTTCGAGCACCATTGCGGTCGTCGCGGCGTAGTGCCCGTAGTAGGGCGTGCTGATCTTGAACGGGACGTTGTGGTTGGCGAGCTTCCGCTTCAGCGCGCCGAGAATCAAATTCACCGTTTCGCCGAGCCAATCGCGGCCGTACTGGTCTTCTTTACCCTTCGGCACGCTCTTGAGCGGGTTGGTCGCCTTCAGGAACTCGGCGGTGCACGCGAACGTCAGGGCGCCTTTGATCCGCTCGCCGCTGAATTCGATGACGGAGGTCAAAGGCAGCTTGAGAAGCGCCGCGTCGTCGGCGGGGGAGGGAATGCTTTTGAATTGGCGCGTCTGATCGACGTAGCCTAGCGTCTCGACGATGGCTTCCACGAGGTAGTTCTTGAGTTTCGGAGGGAAGTTAGGCATCGGCGCTCCCTTCCCTCCTATTCTACATTGAAATCGGAGGTAATGGTTCGGTATTATGGCGAAAGCAACCCTCAGTCACGACGAGGCACAGGTGCCCAAGAAAATCTTGGTGGTCGACGACTCCATCACGGCCCGCCGCCAGGTGCTGGAAGCGATCGCCGACACTGGCTACCAGACCATTGAAGCCGCCAACGGCGACGAAGGTCTGCTGCGGTTTCGCGCCGATCCCGAGATCTGCCTCGTCATCTCCGATCTAAATATGCCTGTGCTCGACGGGATCGAGATGGCTGCCGCGATCCGGAAGCTGCCGCAAAACGGCGGCGTCCCGATCCTACTGGTCTCGACCGAGAGCACCACCGAGCAGGTCGACCGGGGCAAAGCGGCCGGCATCACCGGTTGGATCGTGAAGCCTTTCAATCCCAATCATTTGAAGGCCGCCGTCCGCAAGGCGGTGGGTCCCTAAGCAGGCGATGCCGAGGGTTTTCGCGGCTTTTTTTCGCGACCCGCCAAGCGCCGCCCCGCGGGCGGGGGCTATAAGAATTCCGGCGTGCTTCCGATGTAACGGAGGTGCACGGAGGTCCGTTTTTGTCCACGTCCGCCCACAATTTAGATCCGTCGCCCAGGGACTATTCCCTTTACGACAACCTGCTCAGCCCCGTCGCGGTGTTCGAGAACGGAGTCGTCGTCTATTTCAATCAGACCTTCGCACAGTTCCTGCAGCTGCCGCCGCGGAAAATCCGCGGCAGGACTTTGGCGGAAGTGCTCGCCAACGCGTCCCTCGAGCAATGCCTGACCGGCGCCGCGACCGGCGGCCAAGCCGTCGTCACGCCCGAAATCGAGATCGGCTCCGGCGAGAACAAGAAGGAAGCCGTCCTGAAGTTCTTCCCGCTCGCGGCTCCCGCCGTGGCGCTGACGATCCAGGATTTCAGCATCGAGCGCATCCTCCACTCGAAGCACCGGATTCAGCTCGACGAGCTGAAAGCCAAGAACGCCGAGATCAAAAAGTACTCGGAAGGTCTCGAGATCCTCGTCGAGGAGCGCACCCAGGAGTTGCGCGTCGCGATGGACCAGTCCGAGCGTCTCCTCCTCAACATTCTCCCGAAAAAGATCGCCGAACGGCTCAAAGCCAACGAAGGCACGATTGCCGACCGCTTCGAAGCGGTGTCGGTGCTCTTCCTCGACATCGTGTCGTTCACGCCGATCACCAGCGGCATGGACCCGATCCACGTCGTCGACTTTTTGAGCCGGATCTTCGACGCCTTCGACAGTCTGATGGACAAGCACGGCGTCGAAAAAATCAAGACCATCGGCGATTGCTATCTCGCCGTCGCCGGCGTGCCGATTGCCAGCCCGACGCACGCCAAGCAGATCTGCGCCGTCGCGCTCGACATGATGAGCGAGGTGCAGGTCATCAACGAGTCGCTCGACTTCGAGCTCAAAGTGCGGCTCGGCATCCACTCCGGCCCGGTCGTCGCCGGCGTCATCGGGCACCGAAAATTCGCCTACGACATCTGGGGTGACACGGTGAACGTCGCGAGCCGCATGGAATCGCACGGCGAGAAGAACCGCATTCAGATCTCGGCTGCGACCTACGAGCTGGTCAAAGACCAGTTCGTCTGCGAGGAGCGCGGGGTCATCGACGTCAAAGGCAAAGGTCAGATCAAGGCGTTCTGGTTGGTGTCGAAGAAGTAACCGGTGGCTACTTCAGTAACACTTCAACGTGCCCATGATTTTGACGACGCGCGTGCCGCCTGTCTTGTAGCAACGGACGACGGCTTTTTTGTAGTCGAGAGCTTCCTGGCTGTTCACCGGCTCGGAGCCGCCGTCGTTGCCGCTCACGCCGCCCGAGCCGCCGCCGCCGGTCGAGCAGGCCGAGCCGGATAGCACGATCATAAGACCGCATGCCGCTGTGATGATGCGAGCGAACGAAATCATGGCGTCCTCGATGTGGGGATAAATTAATCATATCACGGAGCGGGAGGAGCGCTCAAAGAGCGGGGCTTTGCAGGTCGGCAAGAAAGCCGGAAATCCCGAATAGAATCGCCGCGGCGACGGCGCCCGCCAAGACGTCGTCGAAGAGCGTGCCGGCGGCTCCCGGGACTCTCCGGTCGATGGTGCCGATCGGCGGGGGTTTCGTGATGTCGAGCAGGCGGAAGAGGGCGAAGCCGACGACGTAGTTCAAAACGGTCGGTGAGACGAACGCGATCGTGATCGCCTGGCCGCACACCTCGTCGAGCACGACGCGCTGGTCGTCGTGGAGTCCGAGGACCTTTTCGTAGACATGGATGCACCAGAACGACAACGCCGTCAGGACTCCGAGCGCCAGGGCGATGCCCCAGGCTTCGCCGATCAGCACATGAAAAGCGTAGCCGACCAGCAAACCCGGCAGGGAGCCGAACGTGCCGGGCGATTTCGGCAAGAGCCCGATCCCGAAAACGCGTGCGAACGCGGTAGCGACGGGCGCGC
>JAYVBB010000198.1:0-3235 GCA_043750715.1 Pseudomonadota bacterium
AACCAATTAGTGTTCCATGCAAGTATGTTCGGACCAAGCAACCCCTCCACTGCATCTAGTATTCGTGGGCTCCGAGAACGTCGAGGAGTACGGCACCGAGGTCGACGACACGAGTGAATCCAAGAGTGGTTCCCTGCACTTGCGCCTACCGAAAAGCAGTCCGAAAGACGCGAAGCAGCTGCGCCTCGAAGTCATCTCGTCCTGCCACGGGGATCTCTTCGAAGAGATCGTTGCCTCCGAGTCGTGCGAAGAGAGCGGCGAAGGCTCCGACTATGACGAAGGGGGCCTGGCCTTTCACAAAGACGGCGGTCACCGCCGTCACCGCCACCATGATCGCGACGATTGCGAGCGCTCGCAGTTCGTCGACGTTTACGAGCTGTCCGACGTTTACGACTCGATCGAAGTCCAGGACCTGATGCCGGGCCCGGCCAAAATCATCGTCACGATCCTCGGCCGCTCCGGCGTGCTCGAGGAAGGCGTGACCATCGTCGACATCGTCCCCGGCGAAATCACCCCGGCCCTCGTCGAGCTGTACAAGGTCGGCCGCGGCGGCGTCGCGATCGACATCATCGAAGCCGGCGAAGGCGAAGACAGCGGCGACGGGTCGGACGAACCCGAGGAAAGGCGCGTGCCCCGCGAACCGCGCCAGGAGCTCACCTGGGAGAAGCTCGCGGTCAAGAAGCACGACAGCGTGAAATCCTCCTGCAAGGGCGACAGCTTCGTTGCTTTCAACAAAGCCTACGGCCTCTGGGTCGCCGCGGTGACCTGCGACGAGAACCGCTACAAGCTCCTTTTGGGCAAAACGAAAGACGGCACGTTCTATGAGATCGCGGACAACGGCGGCCACGGCCAAGACCACTGCGAGCTCGTCAACCCGTCGTTCGAGATCCCGGACGACGACGACATCACCAGCGGTTGCGCGGACTGCGCCATCGGCGAAATGCACGATCCGATCGGCACGCCGGCCTTCGTCCGCGGCTACGTCGGCGAGGACTTCGCCTTCACCAGCAAGACGGTCGATTGGGGCGACTTGAGCTCCGACTGGCTCGAGTGCGGCATCCCCATCAAGTAGCCACTTCCTAGGACCGCCAGCATCGTCAGCTCGGCGTAGCCATGGAAAGCGGCGACCGCGAAATAGAGGCGCCGGGCTTCTTCCCAAGACACGAGAAGCCAGGTCGCCGACAGGATCAGGACGGCTCCCACCGCGATGCGCGTGCCGAGCCGTCCGAAATCCTGCCTCAGCAGCTTGAACGTGCGGCGATATGTCACCGGTGCGGTGCCAGCCAAATGCTGCTCGGGGATCGCGCGCAGCCAGACGAAGTAGTGCGTCGCCTGCCCGTACGCATACGCGGCCTCGAAGTTTTCTCCCGGAAGCGCAAACAACACGACGTGAATCAGCGAGAATAGAGCGAGGCAGAAGAGCGGCGCCGCCGCCTCGTCCCGCTTTTTCGCCTCGCGGATCCAAAAGAAGAAGCCCACGAAGTTGTGCGCGATGATCAGAGTCTGAATCGTCGCGAGCGGCGCCTTCAGCGACGCCAGAAATAGCGGAGCGAGCAGAACCAGGGCCAGGAGCATGCGGGCTGCCCCGAGGACCCTCGCCCCGCCGAGCGCCGCGAGCACGACGCAGCAGCCCACGAGCTCGAAGGAGTTGTCGTGGAGCGGCAGGCCGAGGCGAACGAGGCCGACCGCTCCCAGCGCCAGAGCGAGGATCAGCGTCACGGACCGTTGGTGCAGACCTCCCAGGCTCTTGCCGGAGTAGCGGACGGTCGAGCCGAGGTGCGCGAGCCCGCAGACGAGCGGTCCCGCGGCGAGCAGAAACCACGGCTTGAAGACGGCGAGGGGAAGCATGAGGGCCGTCGTCGCGAGAAAGACGAGAACCAGGCGCTCGGAACGGCGATGGAACAGCTGTCGGAAAAACGGCACGGCAAGAGTCCGGCGAAGCAGGGCTCCGCGGGCGGCGTCGAGCATGTTCAGGGCAGCATTCACTTCCAAAACCAGGTGAGGATCCAGGTGCCGAGCCACCACGAGACCAGATTCGCGACGAGGGCGCCACTCAGCGCGCGCTTCATGGGGATTTCCCAAACACAGTTCAGGACCAGGGCTTCGAGCAGCACCGCGAACGCCTCGGAAAGGGCGAGCGACGTCCCGCCTTCGACGCCGGCGCGGGCCGCGAACGACGGGAAGCCGAAGCACACCAGAGGGTGTGTCAGAAGATTGATCACGAACACGCGGCCCGCGAGCGACCAGGACCCGTAGTAGGTGCGGGTGCGCTTCACCACCGCGTGGTAGACGGGCGCCTCGAGCGCCAGAGTCAGTCCGAACAGCAGCGCATATTGCTGGATCGACAGCAGCTGCGGCCGCGGGATGGCCATGTGATAGGACACGCACTCCGGCGAGGCTCCCGCTGCTTTCAGGAGCACGAGAGCCAGCTGGTATGGATCGGTGCAGCTCAATCAGTTCCCGTAGAGGACGGTAAGCAAGGCTTCCGCCGCCGTCTTCGACACGGTGTGCGCCGCGGGGGTGACCCCGACGTCGTCCCGCAGCACGCTCTGCGTTTCTTCCGTGGTCGTCCGGCAGGCAAAAAAGCCAGCTAGCGCCGCGAGCGTTGTGATGACGATGTACCGCATCAGTTGACTCCGCAGCGGCGGACAGTCCCTTGGACCAGCTTGAGATAGAAGGGGCGCGCGGTCATTTTGGCGAGCAAGGCGTGCCGTTCGCACGCTTCGAGAATCGCCTTCGGGTTGGTCGACGGCAATTCGATCGTCGCGCCGTCGCCTTGAATGCGCACCGAATAGTTGCCGGCGTTGTCGAAGAAGCGCGACACGAGGCCGACCTGCTGCACGAAGCCGCCCTCGGCGGAGCTGAAACTACTTTGGTTTTGGCCGGGATCGACCAGATCGCCCAAGGCCGCGGGGGCGAACACGGCGACCGAGACGAAGAGGGCCAGGAGGGCTTTTTTCATGAATCTACTCGCGCAAGAAATTGTTGGAGTAGATCTAGGATAACAAGCTGAAACTACGGCGTAAATCTGGGCAAGAATTACCTACGGCCGAGGGCCGCGACCATCGAGCCGGAGACCACCATGACGGCGCCGAGGATGTTGATTCCGGAAAGCGCCTCGGCCTTCACGTACTCCGGCCAGATTCCGCTCAAAGCATGCGCCAAAATCAGAGTGAGAATCGGAGTTAATGCCAGGACGGCGCTCACCCGCGAGGCTTCCCAGTGGGCCAAGGCC
>JAYVBB010000199.1:0-5092 GCA_043750715.1 Pseudomonadota bacterium
CGTTTAAATATAGACAACAACGGCGTCGGGATTGGCGCGGCGTCTTCACCAACCGCCACCCTCAACGTCAGTCGCTCGGAAGCGACCAACACCGGCACGGCCTATTTTGGCACGATCAATCAGATGTCTGCGACGCCCACCGGCAACGGGTCCGGACTTTTTTACGGCAGCAAATCGATTGCCAACAACTCGACCGGGAATAACGTCAGCACGCTGGTCGGTGCAAACAACGTCGCGCAGACGCAAAACGCTACGGCTGTCCTCTACGGCACGAAGTCTCAAGCCATCCTGAGCGGCACGGCCAACCTCGCCGCTGCGACCGGCGTCCTCGGCGTAGCGTCAAATACGTCTTCTGGACAGATTTCTCAGGCCGTCGGCGTGCAAGGGATGGTAACAAATAACCCGTCTGGCAACATTACGATTGCTTCCGGATTTCAGGCGGGAGCCGTGAGCGGCGGCGGCACCATTGGTACTTACAGAGCTTTGGACGTCGCAGCGACCGGCGCGACAACCAACTATTCGATCTATGCCTCCGCAGGCCAGGCATTCTTCCAGGACAACGTCGGCATTGGCTCGAACGCGCCGGGCGTCAAGATGGACATCAAGGGTACGGACACCAGCGGCTCGACGACCTCTTTCCGCATTTCGGACTCAAGCGGCACGCCCTTGGTTTACGTGACGAACAACGGAAACTTGACTGCGTCTGGTACTTTGATGGCGAACGTCCTTTCTACAGGCAGCATCTCTAACAACGGCTCTTTCAAATCAAACTACCGTGGTCCTGTAACGGGCGCGGGGAGCCTGAATACCACCGATGACGTCATTGAAATCGATGGCGCTGGGGCGCCCTTCGCCTTCACACTGGGATCGGCTAGCACGGCCGGACGTACGGTAAGCATCAAACGCTGGGACTTTACGCCCAGCAGCTCTCCTGTAAACATCACGGGCAGCATCGACAACGGTAGCCTTTCTTCGGTCGCCATTGGCAACAATGGAAGCGTCAAATTCATCGCGAACGGCTCCTCGTGGCTTCTTGTCAACCAAGTCACTCCCGGCGCCCCGAAACTGTTCGGCGCACGCATTTCGAGTGGCGGCGGAGTGGTAGCAAGCTCGGAGTTTGGCGGCGACTGGCTGGGCACGACGTCTGGCGGCGGTACGTATACCTTGCCCTTCAACAGTGGGTCCTTCACTCAAGTACCTTCTTGCTCGTGCACGGCCGAAATGCCGTCACCGCTTGCCACCACTACCTACACTTGTCTGATCTCCGGAAACCCCTCGACTTCCACAATGACTGTGCAAACCCGAGTGAACGGCACTCCTACCGCCACCGCGTTCTCGATCCAGTGCGTCGGAATTTGATATCGTAAGTACTTTTCAAGATTTTGATATTATTAAACTAAATTGAAACATTTGGTTTTTCTGAAGTCGCTACGCGGATTTGCCGATACGTAAACATCTCGGGCCCCTCAGGAGGTAGCCATGGTGCTTACGCGCTTCGCCATACTCGCATTCGTCTCGTCGGCAGCCTGGAGCTGCGCCGCGGTGCAGAGCTTCGGCGACAAAAAAGACGAGAACAAGGACGAGGGCGGTGCCTCGACGCCGGCGGAAACCCCGACGGAAACTGCCGCGATCGAGTGCCAACCGAGCGCTCCCGACTGCGAGAAGGCTGACCAGCCCCTCGACGAGACGACCCAGTTCGGCCTCGCCGACTTCTGCACGTTCGCCAAGAACGACAAAGGCGAAGGCTGCTTCACCTGCACGCCCCGGGACCTTCCGGACACGCGCTGCTCCGCGATCCCGGCTGACTTCGACGCCACCAAGGCCTGCACTCACGACCTCGACGAGATGTCGTGCGAGCTCGGCGAGAAAGACTTCGTTTACGACTTCAACGAAGAGTCGAAGGACGAGAAGCTCTACAACAAGATCCCGCTGCTGCTGATCGGCGCCAAGGCCCTGCTCGCCGACAAGCTCAAGGATAAGCCCGAGGTCAAAGAACTCGTCTACGGCGCACTCGACATCGTCAACAACTACAAAAAAGACATCTTCACGAACGCAGACCTCGGCCCTATGGTCGACGAACTCGCCGCTGTCGTGAAGAAGGCCAAACCGGAATACGACCAAGCCAAGATCGACGAGTTCAAAGCCCAGGCGAAGCCCATCATCAAAGCCATGCAAGACAAGCGCGCCGCCGGCAAGCTCGACACTGCGTCGATGCTGACGACCTTCACGGACGTGCTGAACCAGCTTCCGCCCGACCTGGTCGCGCCGCTGCTCGAGAACCTAGACATCGCCAAGATCACCGCCGCGCTTTCGGGCGCCGGTGGCGACGACTCGATCCAAGCGCTGATCGCCCTCTTCGGTAACGGCAAGTCGATCGAAGACATCATCGCGGGTCTCGAAAGCACGGATTCGGATCCGGCCACGCCGTAAGTCGTTGTTTCAGCGTTGGGAGTGAATTGACCGGGTTTGCCGAAATCGGCAAGCCCTTTTTCGTGTCCGTGGCGTCGGATCGAGAATTGAAGGTAGGTTTCCGTGGATTGTCACGGAGGCTTTGCATGTTGAAAAATCCTTTCGTTTCTCTGGACGATGATTCACTCGAAGCGAGTCTGATATCCAAGACAGGCCTCGAACGCGAGGTCAACGCGGACATTATCCTGCATTTGATGCTCTTCAAGGAGAGACGTCTCTATGTCGCGGCCGGATACGATTCGCTTTTCACCTACTGCACGGAAAAGCTAGGTTTCTCGCGCAGCACGGCGTTCAGGCGGAAAGCGATTACGGATCGCGCCGATCAATTCCCTACATTAATAGACAGACTTCGAGACGGCCGGCTGCAACTCTGCGCGGCTGCTGCGATTGCTCCCCACCTTGACGACGGATCAGCCGAGATATTGATGGACGAAGTCGAGGGACTGTCTCACCGCGAAGTCGAAGCTTACCTTATCAAAAACTGGCGGTCGAAGCGCATGCCGCCCACATCTGCTCCCGCCGCCGCGGCAGCCGTCGCCGTTGACGGTGCAGTGGGATTTCGCCCAAGCGCCGACAGTTCCCCAGACGTCATCTCCGGCTCCGACACACCTCCCCTTCACCTCCAACGAACGATCGTTAAGGCTGTTTCTCTCGACACCAATCGAGTCAACGTAACGATGAGCGACGCCACCCTCGAACGCCTGAACCGGGCACGGGAGCTGCTTTGCGGGAAGTCGGACGACGAGATCATCCAAAGATCCCTGGACGCCCTCCTGGATCAGATCGCGCCGGAGCGGCGCCATGAAAGGCGGGAAAAGCGAAGAGAACGGCTCGAGGAACGGAACAAAGTAGAGGCTACGGAAAAGTGCGGCACGGAGGCGAGCGTCATTCCGACTCCTTCCGCCAATCGAAAGGGCAAACTCGCCGATCGCGACCGAGTGTTTGCCGAAGGGGGAGGCAGGTGTAGCTTTCGATCACCAAACGGGGTCCAGTGCAGGTCGCGAAGCAGGCTGGAAATCGATCACATTCGCCCGTGGGCGCTCGGTGGCAAGTCTGATCCCGGCAATCTGAGGCCCTTGTGCCGAAGGCACAACCAATGGCTCGCAGAAAATACTTTCGGCCCGTGGGTCCGTAAGGACACAGGGCCGAAAACTGGGAGGAAGATTGGGACCGACTAGTCGACTACGTTCGACTGCGCTTCGAGAACGGCGACCGTGGTTTCCCATGCGATCAAATCCTTGGCGTCGATCTGCACGATGTGAATGCCGAAAGCCGGCTTCGCGTCGTCGTCGGCAGCCACTCGCACGATCTTGCCGAGGCATTGGACCGGCTTCTCAAAGAGCGCGCCGCGCGGGTCGACAGTGAGCTCGAGGATAGTGTTGATTTGATACGGTACTTTTTTGTTGCGGCCGAGCGTCAGGAGAATTCCCGTGCGGGACAGGTTGTCCGGCGTGAGGCAGTACACCATCGGTGCGCCCAGCGTGCGCGACTCGACGGTCATACCGTTCAACACCTCGACGCGGCGGGCGCGGACGCGGTTGTCGATCGGTCTCATCAGTGTACGGGTGGTCATCGCGGCATCTCCCTGAAAGAAGGTCTTCAGGGAAGTTATCGACGCGTGGGATCAGGACTTAACGGGCAGTTATTGCCCGGGCTGACGCTGCATTTTGTTCTCCGCGCGGAAGCGGACGATGTCCGGCTCGAGCACGGCAAGCACCTGGTCGACGGAGCTGACGATTTTCACGGCGTCCATGTCGCTTTGAGACATGAGGTGCTCCTTCAACGGGTGCGCGCGGAGCCAGTCCATAAATGTCGTCCAGGTGTCGTCGACGGCCAGCAGCAGGAAAGGCCGCGGTTTGATGTGATTCACCTGCATCAGCTGCCAGGTGTAGAAGAGCTCGAGCAGCGTGCCGATGCCGCCGGGAACGACGACGACCGCATGGGACAGCCGCATGAATTCGTCGAGGCGGCTAGAGAAGCGGCGGTGTTGGCTCTTCACGTCGAGGTGACTGTTTGCATCACTTTCGAAAGGCAATTCAATCGTCAATCCCAGCGAGCGGCCGCCTTGGCTGGATTTTTTCGCGCCTTTGTTGGCAGCCTCCATCAGTCCCGGACCACCGCCGGTGACGACGTCGAGGCCGTTTTTCGCGAGGCCTTCGGCGAGGTCTTCGACCTGCTTGTAGATCTTGCTGTCGGGGCCGATGCGCGCCGAGCCGAAAATGCAGACGCGGTAGAAATCGGTCTCCATCTCAGTCAGCAGACTGTCCATGTCGGCGACGATGTCGTACAGCTGCCGCATCTTCTGGTTCAGGACCTTCCTGACCCGCTTTTGCTTCAGGACCATTGGGACGTCTCTTCGTGCGTGGGACTTAAGTGACTGTTAAGTATGTCAAATATAGCCATCCTTGGTCAATCCCCGGAGTTAACTCCATGAACTCGTTAAGTGTTCGCCGGTTCGGGCCGATAGGCCCTGTGGATCCGGACCAACGCCAGCTCCCTAGAGGCTCATCTTCTGATGGTCAAGCAGTCCCTCATTCTTGCCCTGGCCCTGTCGCTAGCCGGCAGCGCCGTCGCCGAAGAGCCGACGAAAACCGACGGCTCCGACATCGGCATTTCGATCATG
>JAYVBB010000200.1:0-4566 GCA_043750715.1 Pseudomonadota bacterium
GGCCAGGTCATCAGGTAAGGTATCTTTATCATCACGAAAATCCTTAAGCAAGAACCGGCCGACGGAGACACCATTGGTAGATGATGAGCTGAAAGTGACGAAAATAAGGCCCTCGGTGGTGCCGAACGACCCCCTTCAAAAAGCGCAAGACGCGTTTAGACGTTTTTACGGAAACAAGGGTGGCGGCAACGGCGGCGGAGGCGGCAGCAGCCCGGGGGGCAAGGGCCCGAACGGCTGGGCCCCGCAGCTCGTCGTCGGACTCGTCGTCTTGCTGGTCCTGCTTTGGGGCGGGTGTTCGTCTTATTACACCGTCGACCTGAGCGAGGAAGCCGTCGTCACGCGCTTCGGCGCCTACGACCGGACGACGCCGCCCGGGATGCACCTCAAGGCGCCGTTCGGCATCGAGGAAGTCACCGTCGTCCAGTCGAAAAAAGTGCTGCAGGAAGAATTCGGCTTCCGCACGCGCGGGTCGCAGGGCGACAACACCAGCTACGACAAAGAGGAATACGTCCACGAAAGCCTGATGCTGACGGGCGACCTCAACGTCGCCGACGTCGAGTGGATCCTGCAGTTCCGCATTACCGATCCCTGGAAATACCTCTTCCACGCGCGCGACGTGCGCCACAACATCCGGGACCTGTCGCTCGCCATCATGCGGCGCGTCGTCGGCGACCGGCTGGTCGGCGACGTCCTGACCACGGGCCGTGTCGCGATCGCCGACCAGGCGAAAGTCCTGACCCAGGAAGTGCTGACCCAATACGACCTCGGCGTCACCGTCGACAAGATCATCCTGCAAGGCGTCAACCCGCCGGAGAAGGTGAAGCCCGCCTTCAACGAGGTCAACGCCGCCAAGCAGGAGCAGGAGCAGACGATCAACAACGCCGAGCGCGAGTACAACAAGGTGATCCCCGAGGCCCGCGGCAAGGCCGAGCAGGTCATCGCCGACGCCGAAGGCTACGCGATCGACATCGTCAACCGGGCGAAGGGCAACGCCTCGAAGTTCGACGGCACCATGGCGGAATACAAGAAATCCCCGGAAATCACGCGGCGACGCCTCTACATCGAGACGATGGAGCAGGTCTTCACCAACGTCGACCAGATCACCATCGTCGACAGCCAGCTGAAAGGCATGATGCCGATCTACCCGGCGGGGGGTGGCAAATGAGCGGAACCGTCAAAGGCGTCGCCCTCGGCGCCTCTGCCATCTTGCTGTATATCGCGGCCGGCTCGTTCTTCTACACCGTGCCGGAAGGCGTCCAGGCGCTCAAGACCCGCTTCGGCGAGATCCAGGGCGAGCCGATCGTCAAAGCCGGCCTCCACTACAAGCTGCCCTGGGACGACGTCCGCTACTTCGACAAGCGGATTTTGACCTGGAACGGCGACCCGGAGCAGATCCCGACCAAGGACAAGAAATACATCTGGGTCGACACGACGGCGCGCTGGCGCATCGGCGACCTCCGCAAATTCGCCGAAACCGTGCAGACGGAAGCCGGCGCCCGCGACCGGCTGAACGGCATCCTCGACGGCGTCACCCGCGACACCATCTCGAACCACAACCTGGTGGAAGCCGTCCGCAACTCCAACCAGATCTTCGAGGAGCTCGCCGCCCGCAAGGCCGCGTCCAAGGAAGGCAAGCTCGAGATCGAAGAAGAAGTCACCGGCGAGATCGAGCGCATCGAGAAGGGCCGCGAAGCCCTGGCCAAGCTCATCATCGAGCGCGCCCGGAAAGAGATGGAGCAGCTCGGCATCGAGCTAATCGACGTCCAGCTCCGCCGCATTTCCTACGAAAAAAGCGTCGAGGACAAGGTCTACGACCGCATGATCTCGGAGCGGAACCGCATCGCCGAGAAGATCCGCTCGATCGGCAAAGGAGGGGAAGCTAAAATCCGCGGCACGATGAACCGCGACTTGAAGGAGATCGAGTCGGAGGCGTATAAAAAGAGCCAGGAGTTGAAGGGCCTGGCCGACTCCAAAGCGATCGCCATCTACGGCGGCACCATCCGGCAGGACCCCGAGTACTTCGAGTTCACGCGGACGCTGGAAGCTTACAAAACGGCGCTTCAAGGCAAAGCGAAGATCGTCCTGACCACCGATTCGGAGTTCCTGAAATACCTCAAACAGAAGCCATGACTACCGGAAAGACCTGGCATGGGCCGATGGCCGTCGCGCTCGGCGCGGCGTTGTGGGCGACCGACTCCCTCTTCCGGAGCCAGGTCGTCCATCGCTACGACCCGCTCTTCATCGTATTTTTCAATCATGCGCTGTGTCTTTTGCCGGCGCTCGTCGTGCTCTGGATCCGCCGCGCCGAGTTCAGGGAGCTGAAGCTCAAGGACTACCTGGCGCTGGCCTTCATCGCGTCGGTCGGCTCGGTCGTCGCGATGGTGTTTTTCACGCGGTCGTTCGCCACGGCGTCGAACTACACCGTCCCCGTGCTGATCCAGAAGCTGCAGCCGCTGTTCGCGATCACGCTCGCGCGCGGCTTCCTGAAGGAGACCCTGCCGCCGCGGTTCGCCCTGTGGGCGACGCTCGCGATGATCGGCGCCTACTTCGTGTCGTTCGGGGCAAGCAACGTCTTTCAGGCGTTTTCCGGCCAGGATCTCATGCCCGTGCTGTACGCGTTGGGTGCTGCCGCCATCTGGGGCTCGACGACCGTGCTCGGTCGGGCGCTGCTGGGAGGCCGGAGCTTTCTGTTCGTGACGGCGGCGCGTTTTGCCTTCGGCGCGCTGTTCGCCTTCGTCGTCACGGCCTGCCTCGGCGGCCTCGGCGCCTCCGAAGCCGCGCTCTCGAACGACCTCGCGAGCTTCCTCAAGATGGCGTACGTCTCGGGGCTGCTCGCGCTGGCGATCTATTATTTCGGCCTCAAGACGACGCCGGCAACGGTGGCGACGCTGTGTGAGCTCGCCTTTCCGTTGTCGGCCATCTTCGTGAACTGGGTCTTCCTCGACACGCCGCTCTCGGCTCCCCAGCTCGGAGGTGCGGCGCTGCTGTTCGCCGCAATTACGGCGCTGAGCTTCGATAGGAAATCAAAAAAGCTTTAGAGCTTCACGAACCGCAGCTTCCGTCGTTTCTCATGCCAGGAGGAAACGCCGAAGGCAGCACGGGAATTCCCGCGACGCTCGTCCTGCCGGTGCGGCGGACGAAAGAGTCCCAGCTTGGAAAACTGCAGAAAGCGTCGTTTCCGTTTGAGTAGTAGACGCCGCCCCCGACCATGAACAAGCCTTCAGGATAGTTACATGTGCCGTCGGAAACCTGGCGAGTGGGAAGACTATTGTAAGAGGTGACGCCGTCGAGATTGACGCGCTGGGTGACCCATGTGTAATGCACCATGCTGTTGAAGCTACAGATGGCCTTTGAGCCGTTGGAAAAGTAGACGCCGTCTCCCACTCGAAAAGGACCTGTCGGTACTTGTCCCAAATCAATACTGGGGTTCGACGCCGCTGCGGGTACTTGTCCCAAGTCATTACTGGGATTCGGCCCCGCTCCGGGACATCCACCGCAAGTGCCATCGTATCGATCGCTTCCGGTGCCGTTGACGGTGGGAAGAAAGGCGAATTGAGCCATGTTGATTCGGCATATGCCCGGCACCTTATCCGGACACAACCCGCAACTGGCTCCCGCGGCATTCGTATAGAAACCACCGCCGCTAGCGTTGCGGTAGCATCCGCCGGCGCCTCCGTTCGAGGTATAAGCGGGTCGGTCGGATTCCTGGGGACTCACCCAAATCCCACCCAGGATCTCGACGACACTCCATCCCGGCTGAGTGCACACGGTGAGATCGATCGTCGTATCGCGGCGGGTAATGACGGTATAAGGCGCGAAATTGGTACCATCACCGGGACGGGGCGCAACAGTCGTGGTTTTTTCACAGCCATATAAAGTAACGGTTCCGGGTGTACCCACCTCTGCCGCAGCGCCAAGCAAATAGGTTTCGACGCCGCCGCCAACAGGACATCTTTTTAGGTCCGCCACGATGAAGTCCCGAAATGGTTTTCTGCAGCCGACCCCACCTCCCCGACCTCCATCTGAAGCACATTGAGAAGGGGCAAAGCAGGTATAGAGGTTGCGGTGAGCTTTGGGGCCCACATTCAAGTAGAACTGGTTGAGCACCCCATTCCCGGTGTACTGGTCGGTAACCTTTATGAGCAAGGGACTCCCGGATTGCCCCGCAGCGGCCAAGGCCTCGCCGCTGGCAACGTCGCCTTCGACTACGCCCGCCGATTCGTCCTCGGTCGCCACCGCCGCTATTCCATCATTGGATCGGCGTGACTTTTCGCTTTTAGTTCCGCAGCCCGCCAGAACGGACACGGCCATCAAAAAGAGTCCGCATTCTTGGTACAGTCGCCAGTGTCTCGCCATCGCAGGTGCCTCCTTGGACAAACCATATTGGAGGCTTTTCGTATTTTCCCATGCATGTCTTTAGAACAAGCCAACTTTTTTTACTTATTGGTTGATTTCGCTGACCTACCGCCATAAATCGAACACATTTGCCTGACTCTAGAAATTGTTGCCAGGGTCAGAGGGCGCAAACGGACGCATAGGCTGCGGGACAAAGCCCCGTCTGGAGCG
>JAYVBB010000201.1:0-10252 GCA_043750715.1 Pseudomonadota bacterium
TGTACTCGTGTGTATACAACCACACCGAAAAAGCCAAACTCAGCATTGCGTAAAGTTGCCAAAGTGCGCTTGACGAATGGTTTCGCCGCGATGCGGCCATTCCCGAACGGTTCGGGGTGCTTTACGGAGCCGGTCGGGTCACCTACGTCGTGACGCCGATGATCCTCGCCAATCGTGACGCCTTCAAACGTATGAAGGTACTGCTATTCGTGAATCCGACTTACTGGCGGCCCGAGCTCAATCGGTACAACCATCAGTTTTACGTCCGGTACAATAGTGACGAGCTGATCCAAAGCGTGGAGCCCGCCGCGAGGGAACTCGAGCTGCTCGCCTACCCGCGGCAGTACCGGTTCCACGAAACTCTGGAGGTCCATAAGGAGAGCGGCGGCTTCTTCGCTTTCGTCAATCACGCCTCCGAACGTTTCCTGAGTCGCTTCCGATTCGACGTGGCGCAGTTCGTGCAGTCGTTCCGGCCGCAAACGAAAACGAAAACGGAAACCTTCGAAAAGCCGACTCCGACCATCGAAAATTTCCAGAAGGACGTCGACCTGGCCTTCAACGTCACTCCCCAGTTTCTGGGCCACGGCGTGCAAGGTCTGCCGGAGATTTCGAAGAGCACGTTCACGATGGCCGCTCTCAAGGACTTCCTGGGCATGGCGCGGAAACTCGACATCGATCTGACGGTATTGATCGGACCGTACAACGGGGTACTCGGCCAGCGGGTGAATCCGGGCGTCCTCAAGGACTATGACGAAGTCATCAAGTCCATCAGGACTCTCCTTGACGAGCAGGGCGTTCCTTTCATCGACGCGACGGACTTGTCGTTCGTTCCGGGGACGTTCACCGACGTCCAGCACCATTCCGCGTACGGAGGATATTTAATTGAGCGCAAGATCGTCGAGTTCTACCGGACGCGCAAAACTCATTGAATCAGCCGGGCTGTTGGTCACGTATCTCGTCCTGCTGGCGGGGACGCTGTATTTGTTGTCGATAGGCAAGGCAACCGACATTCCTTACGTGTACGTCAATTTCTAGGCTCTCATCCGTGAAAACGCGCCCTTGGATTTCCCCCCTTGCCTGTCTGGCGTTCTGCGGCGTCGTCGTTGCGGTGCTCTGGTATCCGTTCGAGGGGCAGTTTCTCAAGCCGAATGACGGCGAGCGTCACGTGATCGCCGTGCAGCTCATGCTACGCGGCCACGGCCCTCTCATCTATTCTGCGTTGGCTCTGCTTGTGGCAGCAGGCGTCGGCGCCGCGGTTCGCCCGGGTATGCGGGTTTACGTGGCGCTGGGGCCCTTCGTGTTCACGCTATTTTTCAACTTGTGGACTTTTCGCGAGCTCAATGCCGCCGACACCTATCCGCTTTCTCGAAACGTCGAGGCAACTTGGGACTACGTCGGCGAAAAGCGCGGCAACGAAAACTGGATGAAGCGCCACTACTTGATGTACCGCTTCATACGAGAAATCTATGCGGGCGCGACGTTCGTCACGTTCGACAAATGGGAATTCAAACCTTGGATGGCGTTCGGGGTCGCGGAACTCGCGAACCTCGAGGTCAAGGAGTATCCGCATACTTTGCCCCCGGGAGTGCCGGAAGAACTTCTGGCGAAGTACTCGTCGCGGATTTTCATCCTGACGAAGGAAATGAATCTCGTATACCTGTGGGACCCTTCGACCAAAGCGGAAGGCCAGCGGTACTTCGAGGTCGCCTGGGGCTTGTCGCGCATGATCATTCCCGAGGCCGAACTCGGCAGGGTGGTTGCGCCATGATCCAGCAGATCGCGTTTCTTCTTTTCCTCTACTTGATGGGCCTTGGCATTCAATTGCCCCTTTCCCGCCGGATCGGCCCCGCCTTTTGGGCGATTGCGGCGTTTCCGGTGGGCCATCTCCTCTGGGTCACGGTCCTAGTCTTTTCGCTCATGATTCGTCTTCCCCTGACGTTCGGGTCAGCCGTCACGATGACGGCGGCAGTCTTCGTCGGGCGGGCGAGCCTGGCTTTACGCAAGGGCTGGCGTCCGCGGCGCGCCGACATCATCGCGGCGGCGGGAATGTTCCTCTCGTTGGCTCTGACCGGAATGATCGCGGGAGTGTTCGACTTCAGCACGCTCTCGGCAGACAGCATCATGGTCAGCTACCTCGGAAGAATGCTCGCCCAACGCGGCGGCTTCCATTGGGCGATGAACGGCATTCTGCCGGACTGGGGCATCTACACGGTCTTGGCGCAAGCCGCGTCCGTTTGGCTCGGCTCGGATTACGTCAGCCTCATTCAGCCGTTTCTTGCCGTTTCCGTGGTCGCGCTCGTCGCTTGGGGAATTCATCGCTCTTTGAACGTGGGAGCCGACTCCGCAACGGCACGAGCCCTGGTCGTCGCGCTTCTCGGAGCGGCGATGGTTGCGACGAGCATGTTCTTTGCTTTCAACGCCGTTTTCATTCACAACGCGATGCCAGCGACCTGCTACACCCTCTTGGCATTCTCGGCCTTTTGGCTGACGGAGGACGCCGAAGAGGGAGCCTGGACCGGCATCGGATGGGTTGGCTTGTGGGGCGTCGTGCTTTCACGGCCGGAAGGACCGGTCATCGCCACCTTGATTGCCGTTTCCGGCTTGAGTGCCAGGCCTTTTTCCCGGCGTCCGATGCTCCAGTGGGCTGGCGGAGTGTTTCTCCTAACTGTCATATGGTACGTCCAGCTCGCGGCCATGTCCGACGACTCCTCTCAAGTCATGAGTCCGGCCAGAGCTCTCATGACCACGGCACCGCTTCTCGCAGTGGTGATCCTCTCGGCGATCGGCGCGGGGAAATTGGATTGGCTTCGTCGGTACAGCGGATCTCTGATGATGCTCGGCAGCGCCGTCGCCCTTGGCTACGCGCTCATCACTTACTGGAAGGACATGGAAATCTCCCTGAAATGGGTGGCCGTCAATTTGCTGTACACGGGGCGATGGGGGTTCTCCACTATCTCGTTGGCGGCTTCCCTTCCTTTGGCCATTTTGATCGGGGCGAAAATCCGCCGCGAGAAGGCTTTTGCAGTCTTTCTCGTCACGTACCCGCTGTTGATCTTGTTGATGGGGTCGATGCGATCCCAATACCGTCACGGATGGGGAGACACCGCGAACCGGATGTTCCTTCACCTGTTCCCCGTCGCAATTCTCTACCTGGCGGTAAAGTTGGGACCGTTGCTCGCGCGGAAGCCGGACCCAGCCGCCAAACGAACCTGACGCGCCTTGGCGAAGCGCCACAGCGCCTTCAGGTATTTCACCGAATCGCTGAACGCCGACACCGTGCTGGCTTTGGCCGGATCGTGCAGGAAAATGATCGGGTGTTCCGCTACGCGCAGGCCGGCGTCAGCCGAACGGACGACGATCTCGGTGTCCCAAAACCAGGCGCGGTCTTCCATCGTGGGGAGCACCGGCAGGATTTTTTCCCGGTCAAAGACTTTGAATCCGGTTTCGGTGTCGGAGACCGGGAGCTCGAGGATCCGGTGTACCAGAATCTTGTAGCCGACGCTGAGGATCCAGCGCATCGGTCGCACCTTGCGCTCCTGGTAGTGACGCTTGCCGACGACGACGTCGGCCTGGTCGAGGCGGACCTTGAGGTACATCGGGAGCAGCCCGTCGATCAAATTCTCGAGGTCGACGTCCAGATAGGCAACAACGGCGCCCTTGGCGATCATCATGCCGTCCTGGACGGTCTTGCCGCGGCCGGCGTTCTGTTCGTGGTAGATGGCGGGCGCAGGGACGTTGCGTTCGGCGAGCCAAGTCCGCGACTTCTCGACTTCCTGCAGCGTGCTGTCGGGGGACTTGTCTTCGACGAAAATGATCTCGTACGTCAGGGACGTGCCGGTGAGGTAGCGATGCATCGCCTGAACGTTGCGAAGGAGGTGTCCTTCCTCGCGGTAGCATGCAAGCACGAGGCTGAGATCCACGCGTCGACTCCAGTTGTACGGTCCAGGGGTTTTAGCTGGATTGCCGGGTCCTGGGCAACAGCGAAGGATCTCGACGCTAAGTCGCTGAAACAACGAGATCCTTCGCTGTTGCTCAGGACACCATCTGACGCGACTCGCGCCAGCTGGTGACTATTCGACGCAGAAAAGCTTTTCACGTCCGCTGGCGATCAGACCGGCATGCACCAGACGTTTGTCGAAGGTCTTGTGCATGAGTTTGGTGATCGAGTCCTCGGTGAAACGTCCCGGATGATCCTGATCCTGGGTGCCGGCCCCGAGCTTGCCGAGCCATGCGACGACGGGGTTCGGCGAGCTGGCGAGGTTGCGCACGGGTTCGACGACGACGAGTCTTTTCCGGGCGCTTTTCGCCAGACGTTCCAGCACCGGGCCGGCGTCGGGCAGAAACTGGTAGAGGCTCGCCTGCAGAACGACGACGTCGGCCGAAGGCACGTCGTCCTTTCGCAGATCGAGGAAGTCGATGTTCACGCCACGGCGGCGCCCGTGCGTGACGAAGCGGGAGTTGAAATCACCGGCGCGATAGACATGGCCAAGCGGGCGCAAGTACGTCAAGTAAAGGCGGCAATCGCCGGCGCAGGCCTCATAAACCGAGGTGCCTTTGGGGATCCATTGGACCAGATCCTGGTAACGGGATTCGAAACCCTTGCCATAGAGGAGGCGCATGGTGGTTTCGTAAAGGAACGGATGCCAGTAGATCGGACTCGACACCGGAGGCTCACTCCTTTGGCCTGAGTATTCTTGCAACACTTTGTAGCCTATAATAGTCTTCGTCCATGAAAGAAGCGGTTCCCTTCAATCAGCCCTTCGTCACCGGTAAGGAAATGGCTTACCTAGAAGACGTCATCCGGTCGAAAAACCTGGCAGGGGACGGTTCTTTTACCAAACAGTGCCAGTCCTGGCTCGAAGAGTTCCACGCCAGTCCGCTTTGCCTCCTGACCCACACCTGCACGGCGGCGCTCGAGCTCTCGGCTCTCCTGCTCGACCTGAAGCCGGGCGACGAAGTCATCATGCCTTCGTTCACGTTCGTGACGACCGCCAGCTCGTTTGCCCTGCGCGGCGCCGTGCCGGTATTCGTCGACGTCCGCCCCGACACGTTGAACCTCGACGAGAAGCTGATCGAGGCCGCGATCACGCCGAAGACGCGCGCAATCTGCGTCGTTCATTACGCGGGCGTCGCCTGTGAAATGGATACGATCACGGCGATCGCTCAGCGTCACAAACTGGCCGTCGTGGAAGACGCGGCCCACAGCATCTTCTCCCGCTACAAAGGCCGCCCCACGGGGAGTCTCGGGACGCTCGGCTGCCTCAGCTTTCACGAGACGAAGAACATCGTCGCAGGCGAAGGTGGCGCGCTTCTCGTCAACGACGCAGCGCTGCTCGAACGTGCCAAGGTCCTTTGGCACAAAGGCACCAACCGGTCCAAGTTCATGGCGGGACTCGTAGACAAGTACACCTGGATCGAGCTCGGTTCGTCTTATCCCTTGAGCGAGCTTGCCGCGGGGTTTCTCTGGGCGCAGCTGACGTCGTTCGAATCCATGCAGTCGCGCCGGATGGCGGGCTGGAGCTTCTATCACGAGCGGCTCGGCGAAGCGGAACGGCGCGGTCTCGTCCGTCGTCCGGTCGTTCCGGAGCACTGCGAGCACAACGCGCACATCTATTACCTGCTGTTCGATCAAGCGAACCAGCGTCCGCGGTTCATCGCCAAAATGAAAGAGCTCGGTATCGGCACGCCCTTCCACTACGTGCCGCTGCATTCCTCCCCCGCCGGCATGCGCTACGGGCGCACCGCGGGCCCGCTTCCAGTCACCGACCGGATTTCGGAGTCGCTCGTCCGGTTGCCTCTGTCGTCGAACGACACGCTCGACTATGCGCGGGTTGCTGACGCCGTGGTCGAATGCCTCCAGATTATCTGATCGTCGGAGCGGGCGTCATCGGCCTGACTCTGGCCCGGTCGCTGAAGATGGCCCGTCCGAACGCGAAGATCATCGTGCTCGAAAAAGAGAGTCACGTTGGCGTCCATGCCAGCGGGCGCAACAGCGGCATCGTCCACGCCGGGATCTACTACGCGCCGGGATCACTCAAGGCCAAGCTCTGTGTGGACGGCGCGCGCCACCTCATCGAATACTGCCGGGAGCATCGGCTACCGCTCCGCGAAACGGGCAAAGTCATCATTCCGACGCTGCCGGGCGACGACGAACGGCTGCTGGTCCTGCATAAGCGCGCCCTGGCCAACGGGGCCGCGGCGGAGCTCGTCGACGACAGGCAGCTGCAAAAAATCGAGCCGGCGGCGGCTCCCGTCGAGCACGCGCTGTTCGTGCCATCGACGGCGAGCATCGAGCCGAAAGCGGTACTCGACCACCTCTTGGGCGAGCTCGATGCGCTGGGGGTCGTCGTGACCTTTGGCGTCGGCGTCGAAACAATCGATGCGAAAGCGAAGACGGTCAGGCTGTCGACGGGAGGCAGCCTGAGTTACGGATTCCTCGTCAACGCCGCCGGAGCCTATTCCGACCGACTGGCCCATGGCATCGGTGTCGGCCGTCACCTTCGCACGCTGCCTTTCCGCGGCAGGTATTTCGAAGTCTCCCCGGACGCGGGAATCAAGCTCGCGCGCCAAATCTACCCGGTGCCTGACCCCGATCTGCCTTTCCTCGGCGTGCATTTGACTGTCGCGTGCTCGGGCAAGATTTTTGTCGGGCCGACGGCCAGGCCGGCGCTGGGGCGGGAGCACTACGACATGTTCCGGGGCATCGACTGGGCGGACCTGCCGAGTCAGGTCGCTCGCCACTTCACGCTCCTTGCGACCAATCGCAGCGGGTTTCGGCGCCACGCTTTGGTCGAGATCCGACGTGCCAAGCGCCCTTTGTTTTTGCAGGAGGCCCGGCGGCTCCTGCCGGCTCTCGAGCTGCGCCATCTCACGCGGTCCGCGAAGTGCGGCATGCGAGCGCAACTCTACGACCGGGACAAGAAGATTCTCGAAATGGACTTCGTAGCACTCGACGGGCCGTCGTCCCTGCACGTGCTCAACGCGGTCTCGCCAGGCTTCACGGCCAGTTTCGCGTTCGCAGACTATCTCGTGACGCGGATCAACGGTCTCGAAACCATCCGGTGAAACTGACGCGTTCGCGAGTGGTGGGCAGCACTTCGTGCTCGACCTCGCGGCTCAGAAAAAGAGCCAACGTTCCGCCCTTCGGCGCGACTTCGGCGGCGACGTGGTCGTCGTTGTCGTAAATGCGAAGTTCGCCGCGGTCCGGCTCCGTCCAGGATTCGTTGAGGTAGACGACCAGCGACACCGCGCGCGGTGAAGCGTTGCGAAAGTTGTCGAGATGCTTTTGGTAGCCGCCGCCGGCGGGGTAGACCGCCAGATGACCTTCGAAGTCCTTGAGGCCGAGAAACAGGGTGCGGTTGAGCGCGAGTTTGAGCTCGTCGAGCTTGTCGCGGAGCTCGCCGTTCGGGTCCGTCCACAGGATCAGGTCGGAGCGGATCTCGGGATGGAGGCCGCGTTCGGCGCCGCGGCCGATTTGCGCCGGCTCGAACTCTTGGGCAGCCAGCCGCGCTTCGGAGGCAAGCCGGCGTGTTTCTTCCCTGGATAGAAAGCCTTCGATCACCGCCCAGCCTTTTGTGCTGAGTTCAGACGCTACGGCATCATATTCCAAGGAGGAGATCCTCCAGCTTGATGCCCAGATCCCCCAGGGACGCCTTCAGATCCTGATGCTGGTTTTCCGCTTCCTTGAGGAAGTTCCCCCGGCGCACGCCGAGCAGTAGCCGGTTTTTCGGCGTGTGGGTCGACGGCACGAACTCCGTCGACGTGACTTCGTAACCCCGGCTGCGAATGAGCAGGACGCGAAAAGTGTCCGTCATGTTGGCGGCGACGTCGCGGCGGAGGTTGGGCGTCCGGAACACCGGTCCAAAGGGATGCGCCAGGTTGCCGAGATCCTTCCACTTCCTCGCGAGCTCGGCATGGCAACAAGGAGCAACCGCCAAAGCGTCTGCCTTGAGTTTCACTCCAAGCGCCAACGCGTGGTCGGTCGCCGTGTCGCAGGCGTGCAGCGCGACCAGCAGATGCGGGCGCTTGTTCGCCGCCTCGGCGGCGTCGGGAAAGAGTTCGTTCAGGGATGCTTCCCAATCGAGCTCTTCGACGCGGGAGACCTTGAAGCGCACCGAATCGCCCAGGCCGAGCGCCTGGGCGCGGGCAGTACTCGTTGAGATCACGGCCGGGTCCGCGTCGACACCGATCATTTGCAACGGTTTTTGCCACTCTTCGCGGAAGAGCCAGGCCAGGGCGAGCGACAGGTAGGACGTGCCGCAGCACGCGTCGAGCAGGCGGACGGGGGCGTGGCGACCCATCAAATCCAACAGCTGGGGCATCAGCAGCGTGATCATGTGGTTGATCTGCGAGAACTTGCGGACGCCGTCGGCCGGCATCGACGCATCGCGACTCAGTAAACCCAAAACGCGCAAAAGCGGCGCGGCCTTGCCGGGCTGAAGCGGCCATGCTTTGCCGCTCGTCACCTTGGCCTCCCTTTCGGGGGTCCAATGGAGACGGGCGCGTTCCATAAATTCGGGGTCGAGGCCTTCTTTCATCGGGGCGACCAGTACCACAGAAAATGGATGGGATTCGATGGGATCATTTGCTAGGCTAGTCTGATGCAAGTTTCATCAGGCGAATTAACGTCCCTATTTTATAGCGGAAACTACGGCGTTCTCGTCGACCGCGCGATTCTTTCGCGAGGGTCCTCGTTTCAGCCTGACGAATGCCCCGTCGTCATCTCGGCTTTGGCGGCCCTCGGCCAGTCGAAGGACGCGGAGCTGCTGCTTTCCCATCAGCGGGACCTGCTGACTCCCGACGGTTTGATCTTCGCGCTGTACCATCTCGCCGTCGCGCAAGTCGCCGCGGGAAAACTGCCGGAAGCGCGCAAAAATCTGGCGCGCGCCTTCAGCCTCCGCAACAACGCGCTGGAAGACAGCTCGCTGTTCTTCATTTATCAGGGAATCGCGTACTACCGCTATGCGACTGGCCGCCTCGGCAACGCGCTGCGTAACGTCCACCGCGCGGGCGAATTCGTGCGGCGCGCCGGCCTGCCTTACGAAGGCATGCTGTGGCGCGAGCTTCTGGGTCACATCCTAATTCTCACCGGCGAAACCGCGCCGGGCCTGGCTGAGCTCGACTTCGCCATTTCTCTCGCCAAAAACGCTGACCGCCGCGAGCAGATGCGGAGCCTGCGTACGGCGTCGGTGGTCTACCGCGCTCGTTACGTCGAGGAACCGAAGGTCGCGACGCTGTCCCTCAAAGCCGAAATCAAAGATCTCGCGACGGGCGACCGCTACTCGCGGGCCGCCTTGCTCCTCGAGCTCGTGCGCCAGGAGACTTTGCTCCGTCGGCTGATCCCAGCGAGACAGACTCTCGCGGAAGCGTCGCGACTGATTCTGACGCTGGGCAACCTTCGTCACGAGCTCAGCCTCGACTTGAAACTCCTCGACGTGCTGATGCTCTCGGCCGAATGGGACCAGGCGTTGATCGTCAGCCAGGCGGTGTTGCGCCAGCTGAATCCCGAAGCGGACCGGCTGCTCGCGCTGGAGCTTTGGGCGCGGCGGCGGACGATTCTCGAAGCGCTGGAGATTCCCGAAGGGCGGGACGAGGCGGCGCGGCGGGTGCGGGAGTTGGAGAGGGTGACGGGGTACTTCAGGCCGCAGGAGCCGGAAGGGTCTCTAGATACCCAGCGGGTCGCGGTGCGCGCCCCTGGGTATGACGAAGGGACGTTGAATCACAGGCAGGAAGAGCTGCTGCGGGACATCAAGCCGACGGACGTCATCGACGTGCACATGTACCGGAAGCGCTTCGGCGTTTCCGAGATCACGGCGTGCCGGGACCTCGCGACGCTTGCGAAATCCGGCCGCCTGAAGCGCCTCGGCAAGGCCCGCGCGACGCGTTACGTCTCGCCTCGTTGAAGGCGACGTCAGCCTTTGTGGGCCTTTTCCCAGTGAGTGCCAAGGTTAAGCGCGCTTACCCAGTGCTCGACATAGGCCAAGTCGACATGGGTGTGGAGCAGGACTCCCCTGATGTCGAGCAGGTGCTTTTCTGAGCGCCCCTCGTGATAGTAAGCAAGTTTTTTGATGATGACGTCTTCGGGGGAAGCGACCCACCCTTCAATGCCGGGTAGGAACTCTTTCCGGACCCGTCGCCCGAATTCGCAAATCGAGTGCGGCGAACTCTTGCGCACGATGAAATCGATTTTCAGATTTGACGCGAGATCGATGAGATTGAATTAACCCTTGTTGAGGATCTCCTGGCCGACGAT
>JAYVBB010000202.1:0-12022 GCA_043750715.1 Pseudomonadota bacterium
GAAAAACTCGCCCGCGCCACGGCGACGCAAGCCGCCCTCAAAGGCGCGACCGAGGTCCCCCTGCAGACGATGGACCTCTTGAGCGAGCTGTTCCGGCACGCCGAATCCCTGATCCCCGCCGTCAAAAAGACGGTGGTGAGCGACGCGGGGATTGCCGTCCTGCTGGCCGACGCCGGCCTGAAAGCCGCGCGGCTCAACGTCCGCATCAATCTTAAGTATCTGAAAGACGTTGCATTTGTCGAGCAGACGGAAGCCCGCGTCGAAGCCTTGCTCTTAGGTAAGAAGGCCAAGCGCAAAGACCTCCTCTCCCAGGTCAACGACCTGATCTGATACAATCAGAGGATGATCACTCGTTTAGTCCTGCTTTTCCTAGGCCTGGGCCTCGCCGTATCGTCGTGCGGCCCGGAAAGATCAACGTCGTCCGTTGCGTCGGTGTCAGCAATGACCCCCCGCGAATACTGGACATCGATCGCGCCCCAGTGCGAGGGATATCCGTCGAAAGCCAACTGCGACGACGGCGACATGGCGCTGTTCTCGGGCTTGCTCTGCGCGTCGGGCGACGCGTTGGGTTGCGCGCAGGTTCGCAACTCGCAGGACTCGGACGGCCGTTGGTGGCGCTCGCCGCGCCGCAAAGGCGACAACGCCGGGCAGGCCAACTCGTTCTCCCGCGACATGTCGCTCGGCGTCATGCTCTACCTCGTCAGCGCCCACGACGGCGACGCCGCGGAGGCCTGGATGGACTGGATCCAGTCGCACCGCCCCTGCGTGCAAAGAAAGCCCAACGGCGACTGCCTGATCCGCGGCGCTCACCGCTTCTGCACCGACGATTCTGACCAACGTTGCACGCTGACTCCCGCCAACTGGGGGAACCTCGGCCGCGTTTGGCAGTATCTCGGGCTCGACCGGACGAGCGAGATGCGCCGTTACGAGGACTCCGACGGCGAGGCGCTGGTGCAGAAAGCCGAACGCGCCGACCTGGGCTACGAGCTCCATCTGGCCGGCGTCGAAGTGCTGCTCAAGGCGAAAATGGAGGCGTCGCGCGCGCCGCGGGAGCGCGCAGCCAGCGCGCTGGCGTCGCGCCAAGGCGACAACCCTTTCTACCTTTTCCTGCGCGACGGCGCCTCGGCCGACGTCACGACGAAGCTCCGCACCTACTGCCCTTCGGCCGCCTCGCCGAACGGCGGCAGCCGTCGCCAGTGGTCGTGGGAGCGCGATACCGCCGAACGCGCGTGGCAGGACACGTCCGGCTGGGACTGCCTCTTCCTCGCGAACCTGACGAGCAACTTCGCCGACTGAGCCCTGCACTGTCTTCCGCCCTCTCCGCGGTTGAGGCATACTCTAGAACAAAGCGGAGGGTCCCATGTCGATGTCTATCCGAATTCTAGCGTTGGCCGTGGTCGCGTTGACTTGGAGTTGCGGCAAGAGCGACGAGTCGCGCTCGTCAGAGGGCAATCCGCCTTCGGCCGATGCCGCCCCAAACACCACGGGCGACGACTTCGTGCTTTGTACCTGCACCTTCACGACCCCTACGGCGACGCTCCTTCGCTCGATCGCAGGGGCCGCGGACGGAAGCTGCCAAGCGGCCTCGATGCTGAAATCCTCGGCCGAAATCGGCGCCGACGGACAATCTACGGGCAAGTATTTGATCACTGACGACGGCGAGACGTTCTTCGCTGCCGACGCCGTCTGCGTTAACTAGTTTCTGGCGCGAAACGCGTCAGAAACTATCCTGAGCGTAGCGAAGGATCTCGTTGGTACATAGACTTAGCGTCGAGATCCCTCGGCGCTGTGCGCCTCTGGATAGTTCCTGGCGCGACACGCGCCAGGAACTAAGTAGCAGGGCGCACGACGCTCATTCGCCGACTTTGAATTGGAAGCCGGCGCCGGTCGAGGAATCCGTCGACGTGCCGGTCGACGTGCGCGACGAGGGCGTCTCGCGGCGCATCTGCACCGCAGCGTTCGCCAGCTGCATGCAGGAGTCGTAGCCTGGGTCCGTCGAGACGTAAGACTTGCCGGACGAGTCCTTGCAGGTCGCCGACAGCGTCAGCTTCGATTTGCCTTTCGGGAGCGCCGGCGCCTGGCCGGTGCGCTGGGCTTTTTCTTTTTCGGTTTTGGCTTTCGCTTCCGCGGCGGCAGTCGACTTTTCGAGGTCCTTCTCGGTCGGCAGAAGGTTCGAGTAGCTGGCCGCGGGCTTTTTCACTTCTTCCGCGAACGCGGGAAGGCTCGTCAGACCAACGGCAAATGCGGAAAGAAAAATGAACGCACGCATGGGCGACCTCCCGGACGAGTTAGGGAGCGTCGTTATAATCTAATTCTATGATATTTTAAAGATCATTCTAACAAACTATTGAAATTCGTTAGAATTTTCAGCTGAGGACGGCTTCCACGGCCGAGCCCACCGACCGGGTCAGGTTCTGGTCGCCGTCGTAGGCCGTGCCGTAGGCGTCGCCCACGAAGGCCAGATGCGGCGCCTGGATGGGCTTTTTGCCCATCTTGTCGATCCAGCGGCGGTCGCTTTGCAGAGGCGACTGCGCCCAAGCTACCGGCTGCAGGGCGATGTGATTGCCCTCGGTCGTCAGGCCCGGGTAGAGGGCGAGGAGTTTCTTCCTCGCTCGCTTCAGCTGCTTCACCGCTTTGACGACGGCTGGCGCCTGCACCGACATCTCGTAGTCGATCGTCGCCTGGAAGCAGATTTCGTCTTCACCGTTGCGGATGATCTGCACTTTTTCGGAAGGCACGATCACGACGTCGGGGAAGGTCGTGTCCTTCGCCACGAGTTTCTCGGCCAGGACCACGACGCTGACAGGCTTCGTCTTGCTCGCGAGCTGCAGGAGAGTCGTCGGCCATAGCGCGCGCGGGAGCCAACCCACTGCCTGCCAGGGTGACTGCGCGACGATCAGCGTCTTGGCGCGGAAGGTGCCGGCTTCGGCGTCGACGACCCAGTCGTCACCCTCTCGGGAGGCGTCGACGACTCGGCAATCGGTGATCACGGTCACAGCTTGCTGGAAGGCCGGGAGCTCGGTAAGCGCCTTCAGCGCATCGGTCCAGACGCCACAGTGAAGGCGACCGGAATGCTGCACCGAGCGCTCGGCAATGGCTTGCGGGGAAGCGGCCCAGACGTCCGGAATGCCGTAAGCGCTGCCGTAGTGTTCGAGCACGATGGCGGCCGGAACCTTGCGCGGTTTGCTCCAGTAGTGGCCGAAATGATGGAGCTTCGCGTTGTCGTGCTTCGGGCCGGTGTCGTCGGCGTCGGTGGACGCCTCGACTTCCTCGTCGTGCTCGAGGTCTTCGGCGATGGCCGACGCGCCCTTGCGCACGATGTCTTCCACTTCGGACCATTGCTTCTGGGCGGTATAGCCGCCGAGGACGCGCGCGCCCTTCGGCGTGAACCAGAGGTCGATGCCGATCTGGCCCATCTTGTTGCCCGCGAGCACGCCGACGTCGCCCTGGCGGCGCTTGGAGTACACCGAAAGGTCGAACGCTTCCGGGTCGTCCGCTTTCAGGGTCTGGTTCCAGAGCTCGAAGAGCGGATCGGAGATGGCGTTCAGGCCGTAGCCGAACACCTTGTTTTCCAAAGAAGTGGCGCGGAGACGGCCACCGAGCTCGGGCTCTTTTTCCAGCAGCGCGATCTTTTTTTCCGGGGAAAGCCTGGCGAGACGCGCCGCCGCAAGCGTGCCGGCCAAGCCGCCGCCTGCGATGATGATGTCAAAAGCCTGTTCCGTCGGCATCTTAGAGTCCTTTTTGGGGGCTCCCGTTGGGTAGCTGCTCGTTGGCCGTGATTACTTCAAAACTCCCATAAGACGCAAGCCCCGTCCACCCCTAAACCCCCACCCCCGCGCCCGAAATTGCATTCGTCTTTTCGTGGCGTTAAGGTGACGCATGCTGACTGCCAAGGGACTACGGAAAAGCTTCAAAAACCTCGTGGCGGTGGACGGCGTCGACCTCGCGGTGGCGCCCGGGGAATGCCTGGCCCTGCTCGGACCCAACGGGGCCGGCAAGACGACCACCGTCGAGATGCTGGAAGGGCTGCTCGTGCCCGACGCCGGCGTCGTCGAGATCTTCGGGAAGCGCCTGGCGGAAGACCGCCGCGCTATCCTTGAGCAGGTGGGCGTCCTGCTGCAGGAGACCAACCTCTACAAGCGCTACACCGTTCGCGAGACGCTCGCCCTCTTCGGGAGCTTCTACCGCGAGGCGAAGGACCCGGCCGAGATCATGGAGCGCCTGGCGCTGACCGACAAAGCGGACGTGCAGCTGCGCAAGCTTTCAGGCGGCCAAAAACAGCGGGCCTATCTCGGCTGCGCGCTGGTCAACGACCCGAAGCTGCTGTTCCTCGACGAGCCGACCACGGGACTCGATCCCCAGGCGCGCCGCGCGACGTGGGAGCTCCTCGCGGCGCTCAAGGCCGAAGGCCGGAGCATTCTCCTCACGACTCACTACATGGAAGAGGCCGAGCGCTTGGCCGACCGCGTCGCGATCATCGACCACGGCACGATCATCGCCGAGGGCCGGACCAAGGACCTGACGAAAGACGGCTCGCTCGAGGAGGTGTTCCTCAAGCTCACGGGGAGGACGCTCCGCGATGAGTAGGCGAAGCCACCCTCTGCTGGAGCTCACGAAGGGGCGCTGGCGAGAATTCCGCCGCGAGCCTTCGGCGTTCTTCTTCGTCATCTTCATGCCGATCCTCTGGATGGCGATCCTCGGCTTCGCGTTTTCGAATCCGGCCAGGGAAACTTACGACGTGGGCTGGATGAAGTCAGCGACCGGCTTCCACGGCACGACACTCGAGGCTTTGAAGAAAAACCCTCGCGTCCGCGTCATGGAAGGCGAAGACGAGGAGCTGACCGCCGCGATGACCCGCGGCCAGATCCAGCTGATCGTTGCCTACTCCGCCGCCGTGCCGCAAGGCGTCACGGAGTACATCTACGACCCCGCCAATCGCGAATCGCTGCATGCACGGGACTTCATCGACGACTACCTGCAACGCGCCGCCGGCCGGAATGACCCCCTGCCGACGAGCGACGAGAAAATCGACATCCCTGGGACGCGTTACATCGACTTCCTGGTGCCGGGGCTGATCGCGCTCAGTATCATGACGTCGAGCCTTTTCGGAACAGGGATGCTCATCGTGTCCAACCGGCGCGAGAACCTGCTAAAACGGTACCTGGCGACGCCGATGCGACCCATGCACTACATCGTCTCGCACATCTTCGGGCGCTGCTTCATCCTGGCGGTCGAGGTCACGACGATCCTGCTTGCTGCTTACGCCATGTTCCGCTTCGTCCCGGCGGGAGGCCTCGGCATCCTCGTGGCGTTCGCCCTGCTGGGCGCGGCGGCATTCACGGCCTTGGCGCTCCTTTGCGCTTCGCGGACGGCCAACCCCGCGACGATGAACGGCCTGACCAACCTCGTCAGCATTCCGATGATGCTGGTGGCCGGCGTCTGGTTCTCACGAGGCAACTTTCCGGAATGGATTGCAGGACCCGCCCGTTACTTACCGCTGACGGCCCTGGTCGACGGCCTCCGCCGGATCGCCCTCGAAGGCGCCACCTTCGCGCAGCTCGGCCAGGAGACGGCGGTTTTGGCTGCCTACTTGCTCCTCGGCGCGATAGCCGCTACAAAATCCTTCAAGTGGTACTAATCAATTTTGGAGGTCCCCCCATGCTTAGACATGCCCTGGTCGCATGCGCCGCCGTGTTTGGATTCGCCTCGTCGTCGCTTGCCGGCGTCAACGACCTCGCCAGCTGGTCGCTGCGCTTTCCGGAAAAAGTCGACCACAACCGCGCGCTCACGGGCTGCTACGGCACCGCTTCGTACAACTACACGCGCCCGACCGTCGAATACGTGAAAGCGTTCCGCCAAACCCTGGCCGAGAAAGCCGGCGAGCTGACGGGTTTCGCGTTCACCCGCGAAGAGAACCGTAACCGCGATCCGCTGGTCGTCAATCTCCAGACCGGCGAAGTGGCGAGCATCCCGTTCGGCTCGCCGAACGACGAGGGCATGGTGTTCTGTCTCTGCCGCACCGACTGGACGCAGTCGCGCCACTCGGACGGCCGTCCGAACTGTTCGGCGAGCCAGGCTTTGCCGCCGCTCGGTGACACCTTCCTCACCACGCTCGACGATCAGAATGACGGCGACGGCGACGGCAACGACGACGACAATCAGCCGCAACCGGTCGAGAAGTGGACCGACCGCGTCACCGGCTGGGAGTGGAGCTACGTGTCGCCCGCCGCCACCTGGGGCGAAGCGCGCACGCTCTGCGGCGCGAACCTACCCGAATACAACGTCATTAGTCACGCTTCCCACCGCCTCTGGGCGTCGCCGCTCGGCACCCGCATTCACGACGCCAATTCCAACAAGGTGTGGAGCGCCAGCGAATTCGACTTCTTCTCGGCGATGTTCGTCTACATTCCGGAAGGTGACGCAGCGGCCACCAACAAGGCCACGCTGTTCCCTGTTCTCTGCGTGGACCGCGGCCAGCACTAAGTCGCCTTGAGCCAGTGACGCTTCGGGGGCAGGCGCGACGGAATGCGTTCCGGAGTCCAACCCGAGGCGCTCAGCGCGTCGCGGACCGCGCGCGCGACGCTATACGTCATCAGCACGGCGCCAGGTGCGACTGCCGCCCGGAGCTTCGTGAACCAGACGGCGTCCCACATCCCGGGATTTTTTTCGGGCGAGAACGGGTCCTGCCAGACGAACGAGTAGCCGCCTTTGGTTGAAGGAACGCGGCTGACACGGGCGTCGAGGACGTGAATGATCCACGTGAGGTGCGCGCCATGAAGCGGGTGCGGCAGCGTCGTCTGAAACGTCGCACCGTCTCGCCGGAGAGACCGGCAGTGAGCCAGACGCTCCGCGGACCAGTTGGCCTGCCAAGGGGCCTCGCCGGAAGCGATGGCCTCGACGAGACGCTCGTCGATTTCGAGGCTGGTCACCGTAAGGTCCGCGGGATAAGACGCGGCAAGCCAGGCATCGGCGGTGACCAGCGCGTTGTAGCCCAGCCCTAGCCCGACGTCGAGGACCCGCTGCGGCCCGGCAGCAAGAGCCTCGTCGAGGCCACTGGCTTTGACGTTCAACTCCCTAGCCTCCGTCTCCGCTCCGGCCAGGTTGTGATAGCACTCGCCGTGCTCCTCGTGACTCAGCGTCAGGGAGCCGTCCATGGTCTTCACGACCGCGCCTGGTCGATGTTCGGCGAAATCCACTTTTTTCCTCGCAACGGCCCCTTCTTACCGGTTAAGGGAAAGCGTGGAAACCGATTTTTCAGCGCTGCGGACCGACCGCGAATTCGACCTGATCTTCCCGAAGGATGCGCGGAAGTTTTCGCGCATGCACTGGACGCCGCTGGCGGCCGCGGAGCAGGCCGCCGCCTGGCTGGCTCCGACGCCGGGGAGCAAAGTGCTCGACGTCGGCTCCGGCTCGGGCAAGGTCTGCCTGATCGGCGCGCTGAGGACTCAGGGTCATTTCGTCGGGGTCGAGCGCGAAGAGGAGCTGTTCCGCATCGCCCAGGACGTCGCCCGGGAGCACAAGATCCCTCGCGTCCGCTTTCTATGCGTCGACGCCTTGAAGCATGACTGGGATCGCTACGACGCGGTCTACCTGTTCAATCCGTTCGCCAACCACGTCGCCGACGAGGCGGAGTTCATCCGCGTCATTGCTGCGGTGACGGCCAAGCTCGCCGGGCTGAAGGCCGGGACGCGCGTTGTGACATTTCATGGATTTGGTGGGACGATGCCGGATGGGTTCGTGACGAGGGAGGCCGAGGTGATCGGACCCGGAGTCCTCCAGCTTTGGGAAAAGACCTGATGAGCGACCACCACCACCACAAAGAGAAGCACTTCACAGGCGGTGCCTTGCTACGGGACCTCGTGCTCGGGATGTCCGACGGCCTGACGGTGCCGTTTGCCCTCGCGGCCGGTCTGGCTTCCGCGGCCCAGGCCCACAACGTCATCGTCACCGCCGGTCTCGCCGAGATCGCGGCCGGATCGATCGCGATGGGGCTCGGCGGGTATCTCGCGGGACGCGGCGAAGTCGAGCACTATGCCCGCGAACGCAAACGCGAAGAACGCGAAATCGTCGCCGTGCCGGAGGAAGAGGAGCAGGAGATCACCGAGATCTTCGCCAACTACGGTCTGAAGACCGAAGAGTCCGAAGTGATCGTGCGGGCGCTCAAGCGCCGGCCGGACCTTTGGCGCGACTTCATGATGAAGTTCGAGCTGGGACTCGAAGAACCGAATCCAAAGCAGGCACTCCGCAGCGCGGTGACGATCGGCACGGCTTACATCGTCGGTGGGATGGTTCCGCTCGTTCCCTACATGGTCTTTTCCGAGATGGCCTCGGCGCTGTGGACTTCCGTCGTCGTGACGCTCGTCACGCTGTTCGTCTTCGGTTACGGCAAAGGGAAGCTCACTGGCACGGGGGCAGGGAAAAGCGCCTTCCGCACGATGGCCATAGGCGGAGCTGCGGCATCCGCTGCATTTGCGATCGCCAAGTTGATAGCCTGACCAAACGCGATTTCATGACCATTTCTAGGCTAAATGCCGGTCATTCTGGCTCGGATTTGCGGTCCCGCGTCTAAGCTGCTAGACCGGAACTATGCTGGACAGCGCCGAACCGCTTCGCCAAGGCCCAATGCCCCATCAGTTGCTCGCCAACTGGCGCCGGGAGCGTAGCCTCCGCGTCGGCGGAATTCTGTGTTATAGCGGTTTGATTCTAACGCCGTTCGTTGCGGTCGCCGACTACATTTACAGCCCGCGCATCGTCTTCGCTGCCGACCTGACGCTGATCCTTGGATGCCTGATCTCGATCGGGCTGCTTCGCGGCGGCAGACATCCGAAATATTTCTGGATGCCCTGCTACGCGGGATTCTGGCTCGCGGTCCTTCCCACGGTATGGACAACGGGCGGGGTGCTCAGCCCGTTCCTTGGCATCGCGCTCGTCGCCTTGTTCATCCTCGGCTCGGTCATGGACACGCGCGAGAGGTCGTACCTCTCGATGGCGTTCGTCCTCAGCCACCTCGCGGTTTTCGCCGCGCTGGGACCGTACCTCCCGCCCGCCGCTGCGACGCCTCCGGCCCTGATCATGACGGTGACCGGCGCGACGCTGATCGGGATCTTCATCTGCATGCGCGCGATGCTCCGCACCGAGCGACGGCTCTCCGTCGAGTTCTCCCGCCGGGAAGCGCAGCTCCAGGAAGCGCAATCGATCGCGCGCATCGGCAGCTGGGAGTGGGACCTGGAGAACGATCACATCACCTGGTCCGAGGAACTCTTCTCGATCTTCAACGTCCCGAAGGAACGCTTCGACCCGTCGTTCAAAGCCTACCTCGCCCGGCTCAACCCTGTGATCCGCGCGCACGTCCAGGAGCTGGTCAAGCGTTCGATCGAGACGGGCGAGGATTTCGTGTTCGAGAACCAGACGTCGGACAACAACCGTTTCGTTTTCAGCCGAGGCCGGACGACCCGGAACGCCGACGGCAAGGTGGTCCGGCTGCTCGGCACGAGCCAGGACGTTACCGACCGGCGCCTGATCGAGCTCGAGCTGCGCGCCGCGCACTCCGAGCTCGAGCAAAGGGTCAAGGAACGGACGCAGCAGCTGGCGGAAAGCTTGGAGCGCGAGCGCACGGCAAAGGAGCTCGCGGAGAACGCCAGCCAAGCGAAGATGCAGTTCCTGGCCAACATGAGCCACGAGATCCGCACCCCGATGAACTCGATCCTCGGCTTTTCGGACCTCCTGGAGGGGGAGTCCCCGCTGAACGCGGAAGGCCAGGAATATTTGGCGCGGATCCGCTCTAACGGCATGAACCTCATGCGGCTGATCGACGACATTCTGGACCTTTCCAAGTTCGAGGCCGGCCGCATCCCGATCGAACGCAAATGGTTCGCGGTCAAGACGCTCGTCGACGAGGTCCTGAGCTCATTCGCGCCAGCCCTGAATTCCAAGGGGATCAAAACCGACGTGGCTTACATGGCGTCGGAAACCCTGTCGGTCAAGACGGACGGCAAGCGCATCAACCAAATCCTCGTGAATTTGGTGGGCAACGCCGTCAAGTTTTCGGAGTTCGGCACGATTCGCATTCAGGTCGCAACGAAACCGCTCGATTCCAAGCGGATCTCGCTCGAGTTCGAGATCGGAGACGAGGGCATCGGGATGTCGGAAGACGCCCAATCGCGGCTTTTTCAGCCTTTCAGCCAAGGCGACGGCTCGATCGTCCGGAAGTACGGCGGCAGCGGCCTCGGCCTGGCGTTGTCGAAGCGCATCGCGACCGCGCTGGACGGAGACTTGAGATTGAAGGCGAGCGCCCCGCACAAGGGCAGTACGTTCGTTCTGACGGTTGAGGTCGAACACCGCATCGCCGATCAGCCGATCGACCGCGTCGAGCCGCCGCGGGCAGACCCAGACGACAAAATGCGGGAGTACGCCGGCCGCCGCATCCTGCTCGCTGAAGACGCTCCAGACAACGCCATGCTCATCGAACGCTACATCCGGCCGATGGGGCTCATCGTGGACATGGCGAAGGACGGCCTCGAAGCCGTCGCCCTGGCGGGCCTGCACGCCTATGACTGCATCCTGATGGACATTCAGATGCCGAAGATGGACGGCCTCGAGGCGACGCGCCTGATCCGGAAGCAGGGTTTTACCAAGCCAATCATCGCCCTGACCGCCCACGCTCTGCCGTCCGAAGCCCAGCGATCGCTCTCGGCGGGCTGCACGTTGCATTTGACGAAGCCGGTCAATCGCGCCACGCTGATCGAGGCGATTCGCGAGCAATGGTCCTTGAACTAACGGGCTCTGGTTGATATTACTGACTAAATGTCGGGGCGTAGCGCAGTTGGTAGCGCGCGTGCTTTGGGAGCATGAGGTCGCAAGTTCGAATCTTGTCGCCCCGACCATTCTTCAGGTGTCCAATAAGCAGAATTAGTGAAAAGGGTAAGTGAGTTAACGAGTTGAATTCACAGTAGCCGGTCTAAGGTTCCCACTCCGACATTTCGCGAGATTTCCGGATATTTCAGTTCTTCCCTGCCATTTCCCTCCCACGATCCTGCCAGACGTTTCCGATCCACTTTTCTGATTTGGAGTGCTCGCGTTTCGGATCTATGTTGCTCGCTTGCATTGCAGGGGAGGTCTAGCAATTGGTCCGCGCATTGCGCTCGGTGTCGATAAGCCGTCGGTCACTCGTGACAATCCTGATCTTGATCGCCGGGCTCTGGCATTTCTTTGACTCGCCTACGGCCGAGGCTGAAATCAAGCCAGTCGACTTGTTGCTCGAGGACGACCCTAAGATTGAGCCGCCGACTACCCTGACGGCGGATGATGTGCGGAGAGATATTGAGGTACTGGTCTATGGATTTGTGAACGGCTACTCCGGATTTCGATACTTGCCTCGAGAAAGAATGGACAAAGCGCGTGACGAGATTGCGACGCTGGCGAATGAGCCGATAACCTCCCCTGCGGACCTATGCCGCCAGATCGGCCGAATCTTCGCGTCCATTCCAGACGGTCATTTGAATACCCAGACTCGCCGGCGCGATTGCCTCTCAGAGGTTGAGAGAGGGTTAGTCGAGCGCGGTCGAGTAGGCGTCAATGTTGCGCCCCGATTCGGCGAGGGCTCTGCGAAGCCGTGGAAAGTTTCGAATGTCCGCATTAACGGTCGGACCATTGTCGTCTTATCGATAACGAAGTTTCCGTTGTTCGACGACCCAAGTTGGTCAGGCTATGTCAAAGCCGTAAAGTCTTTGAAGCGCACTGCAAAAATCATCGTCGTCGATTTGCGCGGGAACGGCGGAGGAGACGATCGGCGCGGCTATCAGTTGGCCAACTTTCTTCACGGTGGACCGGTGAACGTCGGCGGCGAAGTCGAGCATCAGCCTCAACATCCCGCCGTTTTCGCGCTTTTCGTGAACAAGATGACATGGAACATGTTTAAGAGCCGAGACACGGCTGATTCCGCGAAAGCGGCGATGCGCAAGGTGCGGGTCGAATTCAAAGAAAAATTCGACCGCGCGCTTGCCGCACCCTCTGCAGTGGAAGT
>JAYVBB010000203.1:0-12667 GCA_043750715.1 Pseudomonadota bacterium
ACGCATCGCATCCTTCGCCGTCGCGACGGCGCTCTGCTGCGCATTGGTGTCGCCGGAACCGGCGGACGCGGTGATTGAAACCAAGGTCGATCGCCAGGATTTGAAGCTGTTTCCGCGCCCGTCGTTCGTCCGCAAGCAGGTGCGCTTCTGGGAAAACGTCTTCTACAAATATCCGTCGACGACCGTGATCGTGCACGAGTCGGGCGACCCCGACCGCGTCATCGACGTCATCGACTACAAAGTGTTCGCGTCGAAAGACGCGAAGCGGGGTCCGGTGCCGCGCAAAGAGCGCGACGAAGTCACGCAAAAGTACCTGAAACGCTACACGAAAGCCGTCGAACGATTCGCCAAGGAGCAGGAGAAGGCGGTGCGCTACGGCGCGATCGAAAAGCGCGTCTACCGCGTCTACAGCAAGGATCCCGCGGCGCTCAAAAAACTTTACGAAGGCGACGTCAAGATCCGCGCCCAGACGGGGCTCGCCGACGACTTCCGTCAGGCCGCGGCGACGGCGCAGGGTTACTTCCCGTACATGGAAAAGGTCTTCGCTCAGTACGGCGTGCCGACGCGCCTGACGCGGCTTGCATTCGTCGAGTCGATGTTCAATCTCAAGGCCCGCTCCAAGGTCGGCGCCTCCGGCATCTGGCAGTTCATGCCCGACACGGCTCGTCATTTCATCTACGTGACTCCGCTCGTCGACGAACGCAACTCGCCCTACAAAGCGACGCGCGCCGCCGCCCAATTCCTGCTCAACAACTTCCGGGAGCTCGGCTCCTGGCCCTTGGCTATCACGGCTTACAACCACGGCTCGATGGGGATGGGGAACGCCGTCAAACAGGTGGGCACCGACGACTTCGGTGTCATCGTGAGGCGCTACGAGTCGCCGTCGTTCGGCTTCGCGAGCAAGAACTTCTACGCCGAGTTCCTGGCCGCTGCGTCGACTTACGACCGGCTTTACCTGTCGAAGAAGATCGGCGAGACGGAAGCCCTGCCGGAAACCGAATCGATCATTCTGGCGAAGCCGGTCTCCGTCGCACAGATCGTCAAGCACACTCCGCTGACCAAAGAATTGCTGGCCGAGCACAATCCCTGCCTGCTCGAGACCGCCTTCACCGACAACGTCCAAAAGCCCCTGCCGGCATTTTACGAATTGAAGGTCCCCCGTACGCTTGCCCCGGCTGCCAAGGCAGCTCTGCTCCGCATCAAGGAAACCCGGTTCGCCAAGAAGTGAATCTTAGCCCCTTTGCATGAGGCCGACGATGAGTCAGAACACCGCGCGCATGATCCTGATCGTGACCCTGCTGGCCTTTTCCAGCGCTTCACGTTCGGAGCCGAGCGACTTGAACCAGGTCGACTCGATCCTGGACCGTCTGGAGAAGCGCCTCCTCGACCAGGAAGCGGACGGCCTGTCGTTCGGCGAAAAGGAAGCGATCGACGGCTCGGTCGGCTACGAGAAGGCCGACGCCCAGTTCAAAGGAAAGAAGGTCGCCACCTTTGCCTCGACCGAAAGCCAGGACCGGATGAAGAGCCTGGCCAAGGTCGTCACCGACCTGGAAGGCCAGGTCGATCAGCTGGCAAGCAGCGTCCAGAAAACCAAACAGGGCATTCTCGACGACTCGGCGATCGACAACTTCGTGACCTTCGAGGCGCAGCTGGCCGACACCGAAGCGGCAGCGATCAAGACCTTGAACGTGAAGCTGGATGGCTACCCTCTTTATGAATTGAACGAGGCGTCGGGCCTCTGGATGCCGTCCAAGAGCGTGCCGCTATATGCCGGCCCGCTTCAGCCGGGCAACCACCGCGTCGACCTCGAGGCGCGCATCGTCGTGAAGCACAAGAAAGCGCTCCCCATGAACGGCGACATCTACCGTTTCGTGAACAAATCCTTCGACGTCGCCGTCGGCAGCGGCACGAGCAACAACCGCTACGTGATCACGATCACGCCTCCGGAAAAGATCGACGGCACGGCTGAAGCCACCATGAAGGGTATGTAATGAAACTGCGTCGCATCATTCTGGTCGGTCTCGTGCCGCTGGTCCTCGCGGCCGCGCCGACCGCCGTGCGCGATCCGGAGACGGAGCTGGCGGACGCCAAGACCGAGCTCGACAATCTGTCCCGCCGCCTCGAGGCTTCGAAGCAGATGACGTCCCGGCTCGGCCTGGGTCCTCAGAACGCCTCGGCCGAAAAGTCGTGGACGAACGCGCAGAATTTCTACGAGCACAAAGAGTGGCTCTCGACGATCCGCGAACTGAACAACTACCTGAACCAGACGCAGGTCCCCGTCATCAAGCCGTACCTCAAGGCCCAGTACATGCTCGGCCGCTCTTATGAGGAAATGGCCTATAAGGCGAAGGGACTTAGAGCCTACTTCCGCTACCTCGCGGCGTTCCTTACGGCCAAGGAGCAGGATCATAATGAATTGCTCGACGTCCTCCGCCGGATGATTCCGCTGGCGGCGTCCGACGCCGCGGCCGGCAACCAGCTGAACGAGCTGCTCGCGTCCGTCGTGAGCCTCGAGCTGCCGAAGGAAGTGCAGCCCGCGGTCTATTACTACGCCGCCAAGGCCGCAGCCAACTCGGGCAACACCACCATCGCGACGTCCTGGCTCGAAAAAACGGTCGCGGGACCGGCTGACCCCGGTTTGAGGGCCCGCGCTCTCTATATGCGGGCGCTCGTCTCGCTCGCGAAAAAGGATTACGACGGCGCCAAAGAGGCGCTGAGCGAAGTCATCCAGGCCGATAAGGACGGCTCGACCCGGGACCTCGCCCGGCTGGCGCTTGCCCGCATTTCGATCCACGAGAGAAAGCGCGAGACCGCGCTCAAGTACTACGCGTTGATCGAAGACGGCTCGGCGTCCTTCAAAGATGCACTGTTCGAAAGCCTCTACGTGCATCTCGACCTCCAGCAGGACGCCGAAGCCCGGGGCAAAGCCGTGCTTTACGTCGCCCGTTACCCGGAAGGCCCGGAATCCCTGCAGCTGAAGATGCTCCTCGCATACCTCGACATGCGGGCGGGCGACCTACCCGAAGCTACCAAGAGCCTGACGGCAGCCGACGACGGTCTGAAGGAAGTGAACCAGTGGATCGAAGCCAACCTCCGCGGCAAAGCGAAGGTGAGCCAGACGACGCTCCAGGACTTCGTCGCCCTTTCCGGCGGCCAGGTGCCAGCGACGCCGACGGTGAAGGACGCCTACCAGATCTTTGCTCGCCTTGCCGAGATCGCGCGCCATCTCGCCGACATCCGCGGAGAGATCCGCAACGTCACGTTCACGATCGGTCGCGCCAACCTCGAGCATCTGAAGCCCTTCTGGGTCAACCGCGCCGAGCAGCTTGCGGGCCTCGGCGACGACGTGCTGAAGGTCGGCCACCGCCTCATTGCCGCCGAGCGCAACCTCTATGCGGACCGCCTCGACGGCATCGACAAGCAAAAGCTCGCCGCCTCGGAGAACCGCCGGACGAAGCTGCTGACTGCCGCCGCCGACGCTCACCGGAAGCTCCCCTACATGGCGAGCTACGGCAAGTACATCGACTTGAACCAAAGCGTCGCGACCACCTACGACCGGCTGAGAAAGTCCGAAGCCGAGCTGACCGCCGCCCGTTACCTGCTCATGAACACCAAGAATCAGAAGGAGCTCACGGTCCGCCAGGCCCGCGTGGCCGAGCTCGAGGTGAAGACCAAGCAGGTGGCCGAGACGATTCAGCGGACGGTCGAAGTCCTCCGCGCCTCGCGCGTGGAAGACTTGCTTGCTCAAAGCCCCCATCGTTCAGCCCGGAAGTTCCTGTCGCAGTATGCGTTGGCTCTCCACGACGAGGCAGACACCGTCGCCAAGGCGCGGGACGAAGCGAAGAATACGGCTCAGCGTCTGAACGCGGAAGACGGCGCGCAGGCCTGGAAGCAGTGGGAATTTCTCGCAGCCGACGTGTTCGGACAGATCGACGGCCTCGACAGGGAAGTGGCGACGGGTCTCAAGGCGACGCTGAACGAGCTCGACCAGGAAGAGAAGCGTTACGACGAGCTCCAAAACAAGCTCCACGAGCTGACGGGCACCTTGGAGAGCCAGCTCGGCAAATCGTTGGCTTCGATCCTCGACCAGTACGAGCAGGCGATCGACTTGCGCTTCGCCCGTCACCAAAAGTGGCGCGCCGACATCGACTGGCTCTCTTATCAAGGCAAGCTCGACGAGGAGCGGAAGCTCAACGACAAGTTCACGCTCGAGCAGCAGATTCTCAAAGACAACCTGACCGATCTCCAGCAAGGAGTGCTCTGGCAATGGCCGCAATGACCCCTCGCCTCATCCTGATTCTGTCGTTCGCGCTCTCCGGCTCCCTCGCATGGGCCGCCGCGCCGGACATTCCGCCGGAACAAGCTGATGCCAAAGCCGTCGACGCATTCAAAAGTTATTGGAATGCGTTCGAGGAGTATGAGGGCAAGGTCCTGAGCGACGGCCAGAAGGAGTTCAAGAAGTCGTGGGACGACGTCAAGAAGAACTACCAGACGGAACGGAGCAAGCTGACGACGGAAGAGCTCGCCGCGCTGCAGCGTTCGGCGAACAAGTACAAGAAGCACCTGGAAGAGCATTCGAGCGCCGAAAACCGTCCCTACGTCATGTTGAACCTCGCCCAGATCCTGAGTCTGATCGGAGACCAGCTGGCGAAGCAAGGCGACAACGGCGGCACCTATTCCAAGAACGAGGCGTTGGCTCTGATCGGCGACCTGGAGCGGAACTACCCGGCCTTCCCTTACCGCGAGCAGGCCCTCTACCTGCGCGCCGTGATCTACGAATCCCTCGAGCGCAACGACGACGCGCTCGGAGCCTGGCAAAGTCTCGCCGCGACGGCGCGTTCGACCCTCCACGGCGTCCATGCCCGCGTCGCGGCGGGCGACCATCTATTCCGGAGAGAGCGCTCCGGCGAAGCCATGCGCTCATATCAAAAGGCGCTCGAGCTGTTGCCGTCCGTGCAATCGGCGAATCCGGAGTACGAACGGCTCCGCATCAACTACCGTCTGGCCTGGGCCGCCTACCGCGCGACCGAGCTCAACGTCGTCGTCCAGGCTGCCGCCGAGCTCCTGCAGCCGGGCGGACGCGCCAAGACCGTCGACCAGCGTGAAAAGATCCAGCAGGACGCCGTCGACCTCATGGGCGACGCACTTTACGAGGCGAACTCGATCCCGCGGGCGAAGGACGTCCTGAAGCGGAAAGAGTTGACGGTCTTCGGTGCGGCCGTGGGCCTCAGGACGATCAAGCGCTTCAACGTGAACAACATTCACAATCAGGCGACCGATCTCGGCGAATATCTGATCGAAGAGTTCCCGCTCGCCAAGGAAGCGCCGGAAATTCTCCAGGTCACGGCCGACTCCTGGAAGAAGGCGGGAAAACCACAGAAAGAAACGGCAGCTCTAGAAAAACTCGCGCTTCTGCTTCCGACCCAGAGTCTTTGGCGCGCTCGTCACAAGGACGACCTGGTCGCGACGAAGAAGATGGAAGGTCAGGCAGCCATGGCCGCGCAGGCCGTCGCCACGACTCACTACGACACGGGTCTGGCCTCGGGGAATCCGAAGGCTTTCGGGACGGCCTCGTCCTTCTACGACATTCTGCTCGAGCACTCGGCCAACGCCACCAATTCGAACGAATGGCGCCTCCGCCGGGCGCACTGCCAGTATTTCGCCGGCAATCACGACGAAGCCGCGAAACTTTACGGCGACCTGAAGAAGGACTTCAAAGTCGACGCCGAGACTCTCCAGGTCGCGGCTTACCAGCTCGTACTGACCAACGAGAAGCGCTGGCGCGACGCCTTCGCCGCGTCGGCCGACAAAGGCGAGGATCCGTTCAAAGACAAGAAGACCACCGACTCCCTCGGTGACCTCGAGAAGAGCATCGACGAGTTCGCGGCCCGCTTCCCTGCCCAGGGTCGCGCCGTCGACCTCCTGCTCGTCGGAGCCAGCGCCAACCGCGACATGGACAAATACGACGACGCCGGCAAGTACTGGCAGCGCGCCCTGGTGTCGCAACCGAGTCCCGCGCAACGCGGTATCGCCGTGCGCGGCCTGGTCTTCGCCAGCATGAAGACCGGCTCCTCGGGCGACGTCATGGAGCTGGCGCGCCGGTTCCTGAAGCTGGAAGACTGGAACGCTTTGGGGCTGAACCTCGGTACCGAGCTCAGAGGCGTCCTTTCAGCTGCCGCGCTCGACGAGGGAAAACGCCTGAACAATTCGGGCAAGGTCCTCGAAGCCGGCGCGCTGCTGACGCAGATCGCCGCCGACTTCGCCGACATTCCGGACCGGGACAGGATCTACCGGGACGGCGCCTACATGCTCGCGATCGCGGGCGACTGGGGCCGCGCCCAGAAAGCGTCCGAGGGCTACTTCAAAGCGGGTCTTCTGAAGAACCGGGCCGACATGACTTACCTCCTGGCGAGAGCCCACGAGTATCAGCTCCGCCTTCACGACGCGGCCGAAAAGTACCTGGACCTCGGCGACAAGTATCCGAAGCATTCGCGGGCGCCGACCAGCCTCGCGCGCGCCGAGAAGCTCGCCTTGGCGGAGGGGGACTACGATCTTGCCGCCCGCGCGGCCGCCGCGCAGGCCGAGCGTGCTCCGAACGAAAAGGCGCGGCTGGCGAACTATGCCCGGGCCACCGAGTATCTGAGCAAGACGGGTCGCTCCGACCGGGCGCTCAACCTCGCGCGAAAACGCCTGCGTTCGAGCAAAGGCGTCGCCGAGCGGTTCCGCTCGCAGCTCCTCGTCGCCCGCATGACGTTCAACACCGGCGCCGAGCAGGAAGCGATGGACGACATGCAGATCCTGGCCAAGCAGATCGACAAGAGCCGGAGCAAGCTGAACCCCGAGGAGTTCTCCGAGATCTCCGGCGAGGTCAACTTCCTCCTCGGCGAGGAAGCGCGCAGAAAGTTCGCGGACTTCCGAATCAAGGAACGCAACGGTCCGGTCGCCGGGAACATCGCCCAGAAATCGAAGTACTTCGAAGACCTGGTCCAGGCATACGACAAGTCGGCTGCCAGCGGTGACCCACGCTGGTCTTCCGAATCCCGTTACCGCCTCGCAACCGCTGCGGAGTCTTTCGCCGACGAGATCGCCGAGGTACCGAGTCGCGGTAACGAAGCCGTGACGACCAAGGCCCAGAATCGCTACCAGGCCACGATCGACCGACTTCAGGCGCTGGCGAAGAAGTACCACAGTACCAACGTGCTGGCAGCGCGCAAGGACCCCGCGCGTTTCAAAGACAACGAGTTCGTGAAGAAGTCGTCGCTCCGCATCAACGGCGAGCTGTCCGACAATCCTGAAGCGCGCCACAAAGAGATCATGCCGGCGTCCGTCCAAGAGAACATGCCGCTCAATTGGAGCCTGTAATGAAACTCCCCCGCCTAATCCTTGCTCTTTCAGCTGCCTCGCTACTTTCTGTCGGTTGCGCTTCGACGGACGACAAGGGCGACGATCTCGACGTCCCGATGGAGGATAAGAAGGCGGAAGAGAAGCCGGTGACCTACCAGGACATCATCAGCAACAAAGGAGGGGCCAGCACGTCGGTTCCGAAGAGCGCCGTGACCAACTGGCAGGCTTTCTTCAAGGCGCCGCCGAGTCAGAAGGAAAAGAACATCCTCGAGCAGAAGCTCGACAAGTGGCAGGACGGCGAGACGCCGGCGCAACTCATCGAGAAGGGCCGCGCCGAGATCGCCGTCGGCCGCCTCGGCAACGCCGAGACAAGCTTCCGCAAAGCCTTGCGTCTGAAGGGCGACGATCTCGACGCCCAGCTCGAGCTCGCCAGTCTCTACTTGCGCAAGAACGATACGGCCAACGCCTTCGACCTGCTCGAGCAGACGAAAGAGGGCATCGACACGTCCGACAAGGTCAGCCAGTCGTTCATCTTCCGCTACCGCTACATCCTCGCGCTCGGGTACATCGCCCGGGGCGACCGGGAAAAAGGCCATAAAGTCCTGAGCGATTTGATCGGCGTCGAACGGACCTTCGGACCGGCCTACGTGTCGCTAGCCTCGTCCTACCTCTCGGTCGGCAAAGAGTCGGTGGCGGAGTTCGTGATCCGTCGCGGCCTCGACCGCGTCAAGGACAGCGCCGCGCTGATGAACCTGATGGGCGTCATCTCGCAGAAAGCCAAGCAATTCGAAGCGGCGCGCTCCTGGTACGACAAAGCGCTGGCGGCCTCGCCGAACTATGCGCCGGCGCTCGTGAACCGGGCGACGTTGAGCACTCTGACCCTCGAGTACGGCGCCGCCGAAGAAGACCTCCTCCAGGCTCTCGTCGTCGACGCTCGCAACGTCGACGCCCTGGTAGCGCTCGGTATCGTCCAGCGTCGCCAGGGGAACTTCAATGGCGCGCGCTCGTCCTTCAGCAAAGCCGTCGACGTCGACCCGGACAATGCCTACGCTCGCTTCAACCTCGGCGTGCTGCTCGCCGACGACCTCAAGAAGCCCAATGAGGCCGTCCGGCTCTTCCACGAGGTCATCCAAACGACCAGCCAGGGGTCGGAGCTCCGGGAATTAGCCCGCAATTACATTAATGATTTAAAGCCTAGTGGCGAACCTTACTAAAGTCTCGCCCACTTCGGCCGAAAGATCCCGCAAGCCCTCTATTTGGGACTCGAGGAGATGGCCATGAGTAACAACGCCCCGAATCAGACCCCGCCCCCGGGAAACGCGAAGCGGAACTACGATCGCACGAGCTACATCCTCGTGGTCGACGACGACAACACGTTGCTCAAATTCTTCAAGATCCACCTGAACAAATTCTTTTCCCGCGTCATCGTGGTGAAGAACGCCAAAGAGGCGATCGACACGCTGCGCGAGAAAGAGATCGACCTGGTCATTTCCGACATTCGCATGCCGCGCATGGACGGTCTGCAGCTGATGAAGCGCGTGCGTAAGCACGATCCGTCCATTCCTATGATGATGATCAGCGGCGGTCTGCTCTCCGAAGACGAAACGAAAACGGCCGACGAAGACGCCGACGGCTACCTGCGCAAGCCGTTCTCCGTCGACGACCTCCATGCATTCATCGAGCACGGCATGGTTCTCCGTGACAAGTACAAGAAACTCGCGAGTTTTCTCGCCGACAAGAAGATCATTCGCGACATCCTGCGCGGCAAGGTAAAGCTCGAGAAAGCCGTCACCGACAAAGCCAACGTCAAAGAGGCCGTCGAGCTGCTCGCCGAGATCAACGCTTCCCCGACGAAGACGAAAACGGCTTCATGATGGTCTGAGAATCCGACTGCACGAAGTCACGCAGGGCTCTCAGCCCCGTGACGGTCATCGTGCCGTACCAGGAGAGGAGCTGGCCGTCCGCCTTGAGCATCTCGGGGGCCGCCGGCCACGCCGCCTTCAGGTCGTCGGCGTCCCTGATCCGGAAGGGGAAGGGCTCGGAGCTGAGCAGAATCAGGTCCGGCGCCAAGGCTTTCGCTGCCTCGACGTCGAGGGAGGGGTAACGATCCGGGCCCTTGGCGACGGCGTTCGTGAAGCCGATCTGGTCCAGCATGGCGCTGATGTAGGTGTCCTCGGCGGCGACCATGTAGGGCTCACGCCAGATGTAGTAGAGGTACCGTCTGGCGTCGTGGCGTCCGTGCTTCAGTCCCTTCTCGACCCGCTCCTGGAGCACTTCGAGCTCACGCTCGACGTCCGAAGCGAAGCCTGAGGCCTGGGCGGCGACGCCGAGGAACTTGCCCGCGTCGCGGAGCATTTTCGGCACGTCGGCTGGTCCCTTCGGGAACGTCCGGAACGTCGGCGCGATCTTCAGGCACTCGGCGATGTGGTCGGGCTTGTTCTCTTCTTCGTTCACGAGAATGTGCGTGGGCTTCAGCGCCTTGACCACGTCGAGGTCGGGATCTTTGGTGCCGCCGACGATCTTCGACTGGCGCGTGAGGCCGCGCGGTTCGACGCAGAAATTCGTGCAGCCGACCAGGTCGTTCCGCAGACCGAAGTCGGCGACCATGTGCGAAAGGCTCGGAACCAAGCTGACGATGCGACGCATGGTCAAGTCCGACGCAGCAGCTTGGCAGCGAGGCCCGCGGCGTGGCTGGCAAGGGCCGCGAGCGCGCAGCTTAGCAAGGCGCCGATCAGGATGCCGACGACGTCAAAGTCTTCGGTCGGCCCGAGGCGGGCCCGGACGAGCATGAGTACGGCCATTGCCGTCGTGCCGAGCACCAGACCGACCGTTTGCAGCAGTTTGATCCGGGACGAAAACACCGATTGCGACATGGTCAGACCGAAGGCGATGTGGATCAACCCGAAGAGGTTGGTGTGGCCGTGGGCACTCTTGCTGAGGAGCAGCGTCCACGTCTCGAGAAGTGCTCTGTCTTTGAGGTAGCCCGTCGTCATGTCGTCGGCGATGAAGGCGCCGGCAGCGGCAGCAAGGAACAGGATGAAGAACCCAAACGTCAGATTGAACTGCGCCAACCGCGGCATGAGACTCCCTACTTCGACTCGTCGACCCGGACTCCGAGCTCGTTCAGACCGGCGACGTATGCGTCCCGTTTGAACCCGATGATACGCTCGAGCGCTTCCTTCGGGGAAACCCAATCTGTCGAGACGAACTCCTTGTCGGTGGCGAGCGCCAGGTCAGGCCGCGCTTCGCCCCGCAGGCGGAGGAGGAACCAGATCTGGTCCTGCCCTTTGAAACGCTTGCTGTAGGCGCCTTCGAAGCCAGGCGGCCAAACGTAGCGAACGCTTTTCGCGGCCTGGCGCAGGATTTCGATCTCGTGGGCCTCGAGCCCGAGCTCTTCTTTCATTTCGCGGACGACGGCGACTGCCGGGGACTCGCCCGGCTCGATCCCGCCCTGGGGGAACTGCCAGGCCCCCTTCAGGGTCGCCCGTTCCGCCACCAGCACCTGACCTCGGTCGTTGGTGAAAACGGCAAGCACGCAAGGTCTGAATTCCGAATCCACCACATACCCCGAACGGCGCTTGGGAGGCCTATTTGCCGCCCTTTTCATCTGGTATGATAACTGAGTTCGCCAGCCCTAGGCCACCACTCCCTTAAGCATCCGCCAACATTTTGACACCCATCCGACAGGTGAGATGATGAAAATTCTTTCGTCGTTGGTCGTCGCCGCGCTCGCGTCTGCTGCTACGCCGGCCTTTTCCGCGATTTATCTGACCGGCTCGGTCTCGGCATCGTCGGCGAACGCCGGCCTGATGTCCTACGATTCGCGAGGTGGCAGCGCCTCCGTCGCCATCGACATGGGACGATTCATGCGCCTCGGTCTGACCCACCGGCAGCAGTTCCAGGAAAGCCGCGGCGTGGTCGGAAAAGACGAGAACTCCTGCTCCAGCGACGCGGTCGTCGACAAGACGACCGCCGAGGGCGATTGCCTGGAATACGAAAGCAAGACGCACGTCGTCGCCAACTCGATCGACCTGACGGTCATTCTCTACGACGGCCAGGTGTTCGTGCCGTTCCTTCTCGGCGGCGCGGTCGTGAAGACCTACTCGTCCGAGACGAAAAAAGAGGGCCTCGAAGACACGGTCGTCAAACCGACCCAGATCGGCCCCGTCCCGAACGTGGGCGGCGGCATGGGGATCAAGCTCAACAAGGAATTCACCTTGAAGCTGACCTATCAGGCCTCCCCCGGCGTGGTCATCTTGAGCGACGGCACCACTCGCCGCGTATGGGACAAGGACACCTCGATCGGATTGAGCTATCAATTCTAAGTTCGCGTTTTTACCAAGACGGACCCGGTCCGGCTTTTAAGATTTGCTGCCGGACTCCGATAAGTTCAAGGAATCCCTGAACTCGTCGGAGCTCTCCGTCTTTTGAACGCGCAGATGAAAATGTGGATCGCGCTCGCCATTTTCGCTTTGGCGATTCTGGCAGCGATCTGGCAGATCAGCAACATCCGGGGCCTGAAGGCCCGCGGGCGTCGCCGCGCTCCCGTCGCGCCCGACAAAGTGCAGCGCCGCGGCGACACGCGCGTTTTCAAGGGTGCCGAGAAAAAGCTCTACAATGAGTCGCAAAAACTCCTGGCCGAAGGCAAAGCCCAACCGGCCGCGCGGATTCTCGAGCAGCTGAACATGCCGCGCGAAGCCATTCAGGCGCTCGAGGACGCCGGCCAGATTCACGAAGCCGCCAAGATCCTTTTGCGCATGCAGCGCGCCAACCGCGCCGGCGTCGTCTACGCCCGGCACGGCATGTGGGAAAATGCGGCGCAATGCTTCAAGATGGCCAACATGCCGCTCGAGGTCGCGAAGTGTGCGCGCGAAGCTGGCAACATCCCGCTCGCTGCCGAGTACTTCGAGAAGGTCGGTCGGTACGAAGACGCCGCTTCTTGCTTCGAGCAGCAGGGCGACTTCCACCGCGCCGCCCGCCTGTACGCCAATGCCGGCCAAAAGCAGAAGTCGATGCAGCTCTACAACAAGCTCGCCGCGCAGGCCGAGAACCTCGCTGCGATCGAGTTTCAAGACGACGAGCTGGAGCAGATCGTCGACTACCTCGGCGACGGTCACGTCGACGCGGGCTTGGCCGACGTCGCCGTCAGCCGCAACAAGCTGACCGACGTCATCCTGAACCTCGTGTCCAAAGGATTGGTGAAACAAGCCGGCGAGATCTACGTCCGCGCCAGCTCCGACATCGGTCCGATGCTGATGGCGGAAGTGAACTACCAAAACAAAAGCGCCACCTGCCTCGCCGAGGTGTTCCTCGGCGTATCGAA
>JAYVBB010000204.1:0-6590 GCA_043750715.1 Pseudomonadota bacterium
GCCGACATGCTGTTGGCTGGGGGCAAGGCGCCAGTGACCGCCGCGCCCGACGCTTTGAAGTAGTCGGAATAGCTGGTCGTCAGGAACTTCTGGTCGTAGGAGTCGGGATCGTAGGTGTACGGGTTGCTCATCAGCTTGTTGCCGAGGCGCGAGGTTTTCGGGTCGTCCATGGTCGCCGCCAGGGCGTAGTAATGAACGCCGTCCGTCTTCAGTTTGTGCGTCCGCCACCAAGCCAGTCGCGCCTCGGTGTTGAGCCCGAGCACCGCTTCCGTCATCTCGTCCACCAGTCTCTTGAAGCGTTGAATGTTCGGCACGTAGTCTTTGAGCGGATTGGAAAGACCGAACTCCTTGTAGTAGCGGAACATCAAGTTGCCCGTCGAGCTCATGTCGACGCCCTTGTAGTTGGTGAACATCGCCTCCGCTTGCTCGAGCGTGGGCGTGCCGCCCTCGGGGTTGTTCAACTTGGCCATCGTCTTGGCGAAGGCATACCAGGCCTTCGAGTTGCCGTAGAACGCCGTCTTCTTTTCGACCAGCGAGTCTTTCAAGGTCTTGAGCGCGGCCAGCTGCTTCGCCGTCGGCGACTCCGGGTCCTTCGCCGAATCGGCGAGGGCCGAGCCGAAGATCACACCGCCCAGCGAGACGACGGCTTTGACGTTGGCGCGCCAGTCGTCGACGTTCGGGGCCGCCATCATGTCGAGGGCGACCGGAGCGCCGCGCGAGTAGCCGACGAGCATGATGCGCTCCGGCACGCCGGCGATGCGGAAGTACAGCTCGAGGCGAGAGGCGAAGATCTGGGCCTTGTCGCTGATGTTGCCGAGCGATTCCAGGGAAAGCGCCGGCGTATTCAGCAACAGGACGTTGACGAGCGCGTTGCCGTCGTCGTCGTCGATGCTGCCGGCGGTGACCAGCTGGTCGAGGGGGACGTCCACGTTGCCGAGCGCATGGAGGGAATAGGAAGGTGCGGTGTCGCCGCCTTTTTGCGCCTTTCGGAAGTCGGCGAACTTGCCGTTCACGTCCTTGGCGTACGCCGATTTTTTACGGGAGAAGACGTCGTCGAAGGCCCGCGTCTCGATGAACTCGCCGAAGACGCCCGGGATGATCACGATGGTCATGGGCTTCGCCAGTAGGGCGGCGTTGAGGTCTTCCGCCGAGACAGGCTGCGCTGGAGTGGCCATGCCGCGCTCGTAGAGGTCGGCGGGCATGACCGACTTCATCGTTTCGTCCATCGCCGTGAGCAGCGCTTCCGGCGATTCCGCGTTGCCGGCGGGCGCCTGCATCATGGCTTCCGTCGGCTGATAGATCACGAAGTCCTTCATTTTCTGCGTGACCGCGCCGTTGGTTTCAGTCAGACAGGCGATCAGGACGTCACGGAAGCTGCCGGTGGGCCCCGCCGCGACCTGACCTTCGCCTTCTTCCGAGGCGCGGAGGGCGGAGCTTTCATCCCGCGGTTTGCAGGCTGGGGCCAGGGTCAGGGTGGTGGCGAGGGCGATGCGGAGCGTCGTCTTCATGTGTTACCTCAAGGCTTGCCGCTGAAAGTCGTCATCAAGGAATTGTTCGTGCTCTTGGTCCGGACGCGGAGCGTCCGCTCGATGTCGAGCTTGGCGACTTCGGAGAAGGTGCCGCCGACGTTCTGGAAATAGTGCGCTTCGTTGATCTGGGGTAGATCATAGCCGCGCTTGTCCTTCACCGGGAAGACCCGGAAGGCCGTGAACCCCATCATCGGCTTTTCGCCGAATTTCTGCTCGGTGAGATCGGCGTTGGACGTCATGCGCAGGATCATCAGCTCGCGTCTGGCGCCTTGCAGCTCCCGGGTCAGCTTGTGGCCGGCCAGCTCGAGGTCCAGGCTGAAGGAACCGTTTTCCTCGATGATGCCTTCGGCGGCCAGGTCCGCGGGCTTGTAGATGCGTTCTTTCTGCTCGCCGCCGAGGAACTTCGATTTGAACTTCGCCAGCCCCCGGAGCGGGTTGGCGACCTCGGTTGCCGCGTACTTCTTGGACGCCGCGGCGTCGAGCTTGAACCGGCTCGGAATGATCTCGTCGCCGCGCTGGAGGACTTCATAAGTGTTGTAGTGGGTGTGACCGAGCAGCATCGTCCGGAGAGGCGCGGTTTCCGCGAGCTTCGCGACCACTTCGTAGCCGGAATAGCGGCGGTGCCGCTTGGAGGCCACCGCTTCGCGCGAGAACAGGGCCGGGTCGCAGATGCCGGCGGCGTTGCGCTCGGTCTCTTCGCAGTCGAAGTCCTTGTCGGGTCGCATCCACTCCTGCAGTCCGTCGTGCATGCAGGAGAGATAGAGGCGTTGTCCCTGGGCCCAGCGGGGCGTCTGGCCGCAGACTTGGGGCAGGAGCAGCTCGCCTTCGAGGTAGTTCTGCGCACTGACGGCCATGCCGTCGTACTCGATCAGGTCGAAGTAGTAGGGGTAGTCCTGGCCGTAGTGACCGCCGCGCGGATCGTGGTGGGCGAGTAGCGTGATGTCCATGCCGCGGTCTTGGCCGCGGCTCAGCTCACGCGACATCCATGCCATTTGTTCCGATGAGACGCCGCCGCCGTAGTTCACGGTGTACATGCCCCAGCCGGTACGCATGTGCTGGCGGAGCTCGAAGCTGTCCATGTTCACGTACAGGTTTTTGCCGAAGGACCAGGCGGCATGGGTCGGGCCGTAGGTCTTCTGCCACTGGTAGATGCCGTCGTAGAGGACCATGTTCCGTCTCTCGACCGGGACCTCGACCCAGCCGTCGCGGAAACTCAGACCGCTGCCGATCCGTTTGAAGCGGCCGTCGTAGACGTCGAGGTGGCGTCCGCCGGGAGTCGCGTTCATCTCCTGAAGGTAGGCCGCGTACTTGTCCCAGGAAGCGTCCGGCCAAGGCGAACCAGGCATGGCCTTTTTCACGACCGTCGCGAAGTCGGGACCGCGTTTCTGCTCGTACTTGGCGATGAACGACGGCACGACTCCCGTCGCGACGTAGCCGTCGTGATTGCCGACCGTCAGAAAGATCGGCAGGCGGAGCTCTTTCAAGAGCGCCATGATGGCGCGCGCTTCGTTTTGGTAGTTCGGGGCCACATCCATGCTCCACACGCTTTCCGGCGAGCCGGCGTTGTGGAGGTCGCCGTTGAACGTGATGAACGCGGCGTCGCGCACCAACGGGTCGTCGCTGGTGTTGACGTAATTTACGAATTGCTGGAGCTTCGCCAGGGTCTTTTCCTTGAACGAAGCAAGCACCGAGACCTGGGTGTCGGTGACGTTGAGAATCGTGTACCCGGCATTGATGTTTTCGGCGGTCTCTTCGAAGATGCGGAGGGCATTGGGTTGCGTTTCCGCCTGGTCGCCAAGTTCGTACCGGACGTCGTAGAGGCCGGCCGGAACCGGATCGAGGGCCACGGTATCGAAGGTCACCACGACGGTCTGGCGGGTCCTTAGCGCCGCGGGAAGATCCGCGGGGGCAACGCGCGTCTCCGTCTTGGCGGGAGTAATCAGAGTTCCCCCGCCCGGCTGATCGCGCTCGGCGCGGCTCACCAGGAAGACTTTCAGCCCTTGCGCGTCGGGATTCTCGAGGCGAAGGACGACGGTCACCGAGTCTTTCGGATCGCGTTTGACGTAAAGAGCGGGGTTGCCGAGCGTCGGATAGATCAGGTGATCGATCTGCGGCTTCGAGCCGGAGAGAGCTAGCGGCATGATCTGCTCGTTCTGGCTTGGATCTGCATAAAAGAGGTTGGGCAGCACGGTGTCACCGCGGCCATTGCGCACCTCCCAAGGCAAAGGTTCGTCGGCCTGGCCCGTGGCAGCGGAAATTTGCGAGACGCTGCCTTCGGGAGCGCGCGGGCGGCATCCGAACGAAAGCAAAGACGATGTCGTGAGAAGAAGGGCGAATTGGCGGGAGAGCATACCTATTAGATTAAGGATGCGTGAACGGCCTGTAAACGCGGCCGATTTGGTCGGAACCATAAAAAACGCGCCCGTTTCCGGGCGCGTTCGTCGTTTGAGATCTTACGAATTTTACCAGCGATTGCCGCCGCCACCGCCGCCGCCGCCGCGACCACCGCCGCCGCCGCCGTAACCGCCGCCACCACCACCGCCGCCGAAGCCGCCGCCACCGCCGCCGCCGCCGCCGCCGCCACCGCCGCGAGGTTTATCCTCCGCTTCGTTGACCTTGATGGTACGGCCGTCGAGCTCCTTGCCGTCCATGGCTGACATGGCCGTCATCGCTTCGCCGTCGTTCCCGAAGGAGACGAAACCGAAGCCCCGCGAACGTCCCGTTTCCCGATCCGTGATCACCTTGGCTTCCGAGATCTGACCGAATTTCTCGAAGGCTTGGCGTAGCGCTTCGTCATCCGTTCCCCAGCTCAGCCCACCCACAAATAGCTTCTTTGCCATTACTCTCTCGCTCCTAAAATCTTAGTCCGGACACCTGGAATGAGAGAGATTATAACTCAAATTGGCTGTTGTTGAAACTCGGCTACGGGTAAGTAAAGCAACCCTTCAGTTGTCTTCCTTTTTCCGGAGGCCCCGCATGTTGGCTGCGAGAATTTTCTTCCGGAGACGGATGGTTAAAGGCGTGACCTCGATCCATTCGTCGTCGTCGATCCATTCGATGCACTTCTCCAGGCTCATTTTCTTCGTGCCGTAGAGGTTAGTGATGCCGTCGGACCCGGTGGTCCGCATGTTCGTCAGCTTCTTGGGCCGGATGGGGTTGACGTTGAGGTCGGTGTCCTTGGCGCACTCGCCGATGATCATGCCTTCGTAGACGTCGATGCCTTCGCCTATGAAGAGCACGCCGCGCTCCTGGACGGTGGCCAACGCGTATTCCGTCGTCGTGCCCGTCCGGTCGGAAATCAAGCTACCGGTCAGGCGGTGCAGGATCGGGCCGGTGTGGGGCTTGTAGCCGCCTGACTCCGAGCTGATCAGACCCGAACCGCGGGTCGCCGTTTTGTACATCGAGTTGGTGCCGAGTAGGCCCCGGGTCGGGATCTCGATCACGAGGCGCACGCGCGGCTCTCCGGTGCCGAGGAGCGAAGCGGCTTCATACGAAAGGAGCGAGCCCTTCCGTTGCTGGTACATCTTGGTGACCTCGCCCGCGCAGTGCTCGGGCAAATCCAAAGTGACGCGCTCGATCGGCTCGTGCATGACGCCGGCTTCTTTTTTCATGAGCACGTTCGGGCGGCCGACCATGAACTCATAGCCTTCGCGGCGCATCTTTTCGATCAGGATGCCGAACTGCAGCTCTCCCCGGCCCAGCACGTAGAACTGGTCGGGTTGGTCAGTGTCCTCGAGGCGGAGCGCCACGTTGCTCCGGATTTCGTTCTGGAGCCGCTGACGGAGCTCACGGGATTGGATCGCTTTGCCTTCCCGGCCCGAGTTGGGAGTCGTGTTGATGGAGAAGATCATGCGCATCGTCGGCTCTTCAACCTGGATGCGGGTCAGTGCCTCGCGATTGGGGCCGCTGATTGTGTCACCGATCTCGAGCACTTCGCAGCCGGCAACTAGGCCGATGTCGCCCGCCGACAGCTCGTCGACCTCGACCTGCTTCATGCCCTGGTAGGACAGTAGGCGGGAGACCTGGAACTTTTGTCTGATCGGCTGGCCCGAGGACGTGACGCCGTGGCGCACCATTTCCTGCTTCATGCGGACGGTGCCTTCGGAGATCCGGCCGAGCGCCAAGTTGCCGAGGTAGTCGGAGTAGGCGATGTTCGACACGAGTAGCTGCGGCTCGACGCCGACGTTGCTCTCCGGCGGCGGCACCGCGAGGATCTCGTCGAACAGCGGCTTGAGATTGCGTTGGCCGCCGCCCGAGAGGAAGCTCGGAATGGCGTTCATGTCGTTCGTGCACCAGCCTTGGCGGGCACAGGCGTAGATGATCGGGAAGTCGCACTGCTCGTCGGAGGCGCCAAGCTCGACGAAGAGGTCGAAGGCCTTGTCGACGCACTCGCTGACCATGTTGCTGCCGACCGCTTCCGGACGGTCGACCTTGTTGATGCAGAGGATGATCTTGAGGCCTTTTCTGATCGCGTTCTTCAGGACGAAGCGCGTCTGAGGCAAGGGGCCTTCGACGGCGTCGACCAGCAGGACGGCGCCGTCGACCATATCCATGATCCGTTCGACTTCGCCGCCGAAGTCGGCGTGGCCCGGGGTGTCGACGATGTTCACTTTGACGTCGCCGAGCATGAAGGCGGCGTTTTTCGCGGATATCGTGATGCCGCGTTCGCGTTCCTGGGAGTCGGAGTCCATCATCCGGTCGGCCGTCGTTTCATGCGCCTGGAAGGTGCCGGCCTGTTTGAGCAGGAAGTCGACGAGCGTGGTTTTGCCGTGGTCGACGTGAGCGATGATGCAGATGTTACGGAGATTCTTAGACATGAGGCCCTTGGGGTACGGCATGAATTTGCGGAACCCGAAGAGTAGGCGAAACAGGTGGATTTTTCAAGGAACTTCTTGAAAAGAAACGGGAAAGGGCCAAATAGGTAGCTAGTTTCTGGCGCTGAAAGCAGGCGCGGCTTGATTTACGAGCGGCGAAGGAATCTCACGGGGGTCGCGATTAAGCCCAATGAAAAAAAACGCAACGAGCGCGACGAAAACCACGAAGGGCGCGAGAAAACGTAGC
>JAYVBB010000205.1:0-3718 GCA_043750715.1 Pseudomonadota bacterium
ATAAGGCTGTTTTCAAAGGGTTTTTGGACACCCCCTCAAGTTTTGGCCAAGTCGAGCCGATAAGATTTTCAGCTCCTCTTCCGCCTTTAAAAATCTCGGGGATCCAGCATGAACCGTTTCGTTCGTGTGGCTTTGCTCGCGCTCCCATTGGTGGCGACCGTGACTTTCGGGTGCGCGCGCTCCAAGCGCCAACCGACCGTCGTCGGACCCAAGCCCGCCGAAAAACCCGGACCGGCATCTCCCGCCGAGGGCCAACCCGGCAGCCAACAGCAATACAGCGGCGCCGGAGGTGACGCGAATGCCGACAAAGGCGCGTCCGTTCCGACCGACACCGACACGAGCAGTCCCAGCAGCACTCCCTCGCCCAGCTCACCGAGCAACGGCGGCGGCGGTCTCGGCACCGGCGGCTCCAATGCCGGCTCGGGCGGCTTCGGAAACAACGGCAATACGAACAACGGCAATACGAACAACGGTGGTTTCGGAAACAACGGCAATACGAACAACGGTGGTTTCGGGAACAACGGCAATACGAACAACGGCACCACGAACACGCCCACGGAAGCCGAAATTCAGGCGCATGTCCGCCGGGTCAATACGTGGGACGCCTCGTCCGACCGTTTGCCTACGGGCGTCCGCTGGCTCGTCATCGATCTCGATCGCTGAACCACTCCAAGGGAAAACGGATGAAAACGAAAAACCTCATCGCTCTCTCCTTAGGCTGGTTCGCGGCGCTCGGCGCAGGCTGCGCGAGCAACGTCGCCGACCAGTCGTCGGTCAACGCTAACGAAGCGCCGCCGGCGGCGTTTCCCGTTGCGATCACTCCTTCCGAGTCGGACGCCTCACGTTACTTCGTCTACGTACCCTCGCAAGGCGGCGAGACGGGATTCAACTACTGCGTGAACAACACGCTCGACGAATGCCAACGCGGCGTCGGTGCCCGTCCGATGACGGCGTTCAACGACCCGCGCAACCGCCGCTTCTACGTGATCGGCCCCGCGGCCTTGCCTGAAGGCACCAAACTGCTGTTCGTCTCCGTCAACGGTACCCAGGCGCTCAAGACGCGCGTCATCCAGACCTCGGCCGGCGGCACCGCCACGGCACTCGAAAGTCCGAAGGAGCGCCAAGTCTTCCAGCGCGACACGTCGGACCACGGCAAGATCATCGTCCAGGTCAAAGACACCGCGGCCCGCTTCGTGCGCGCCAAAGTCTCCGGCACCGCCCGCTCGAACAACGTCGTCGCGAGCGGCGACTTCAAGGAATACGAAGTCACGTCGTCGCGCGCCGCCGTCGACTCGCCGGCGGGTGGCTGGTTCACGCTCGACGTCATCCTTCTCGACGCGAACAAGAAAACCATCGGTCAGGCTCAGGTGAAGGAAGTCGGCGTCGGCGAGGTCTTCCTCGTCGCGGGTCAGTCGAACTCCTCCAACTGCGGCCGCGTGCCGCAAACGGTCGACAACGACTTCGTCATTTCGACCGACGGCAAAGCCTGGCAGAAGGGCAACGACCCGCAGCTCGGCACGCACGACGACCACCTCTGCAACTCGAGCAACGGCTACGGCGGCAGCAACTGGCCGAATACCGGCAACGCGTTGGTCGCGAGATACCGCGTGCCGGTGGCCTTCGCGAGCACCGGTTACTCCGGCTCGCCGATCCGCGACTGGGTGCCGTCGGCGTCGTCGCCTGCCAACGACAACAAGAGTCTGAGCCTCTTCGAGTACACCGCGAAACGGGCCGAACAGCTGGCGGTCGGCGGCTTCCGCGCAGTGCTCTGGCACCAGGGTGAAAACGACGCCAAAGACGAGACTACGAAGGCCGACTACAAAGCGAAGCTCGGTGACGTCATCTCGGGCGTGCGCGGCCGGACGAAGGCCTCGAATCCTTGGCTGATCGCCGTCGCTTCCTGGTGCAAGGAAGACGCCTATCCCGCCGGCGCCGACGGCAAACGCTGGAAGGGCGCCTCCGCCGAGATCACCGGCGCGCAGCAGGAGATCGTTTCTTCCCGCCAGCTCGCGGACCTGTTTTCCGGCCCGACCACGGACGACCTCAATCAGGATTACCGCGGCACGTCCTCGGAACCGAACGACTGCCATTTCAACGACCGGGGCCTCAAGGAAGTCGGCAAACGCTGGGCCGACAAGATCATCGCCTTCGTCGACGGCAAGGTCGGGACGACCAGCGACGCGACGCCGGCGAACACGACGCCGACGCCGAACACCAACGGGACGGAGCTCGAATGAAACGCCTCGCTCTCGGCGCGCTTTGCCTCGCCGCCAACATGCTGCTGATTCCCGCCCCGGCGGTCGCCAAAGGCAAGAAGGCCAAAAAGCCGGCTGCGACCATGGAAGCCATGCCTCCGCACCACGTAATCTACGACCCGCAAACTCCAGGCGGCCCGGCGACCATCGTCCAGGTCGGCTTCGTCGAGCCTGACGTCCCCTCGACGCCGCTGCTGTCCGTCACGACCGACAAAGAGGCGGGCAAAGGCGTCGCCGAAGAGAAAGACGTCGCTATCGAGAAGGGCAAGAAGAAGTAACTTCGCCTTCTTCGGCTCCGTGCACGACGAACGACATGGCGGGCGTCAGGTGCGCGACGGCCCAGTGACCGTCTTTGTCGTGAGCGATCCAGCCGTACGCCCGGTCCTTGGCTTTGCCTTCTTTGAAGCAGAGGCGGGAAGCCTGCTCGAGCGATGCGCCGTCGCGGCGGCGGGTTTCCAGACGGGCGGCGAGCGCGTCGTCGACGATCTCCTCGCCGGTGCCCGTCGCGCTGACGCCGGCATGGGAGGTGCAGTACGTTCCGGCCACCGTCGCGGAGTCGCTGACGCGTCCCGGAAACTCAAAGGCCCGGCCGCCCGTGCTGGTGCCGGCGTAGAGGTGCCCGTCCCTCGTCCGGACGAGGCAACCGACGGTGTCGCAGAACGGCTCGCCTTTGGCGAGGCGGTCGGACCAGTTCTTCACCCGCTCGGGCGTCAGACTGGATTCGACTTTTTGTCCGAGCTCGCGCGCGATGAGCTCCGCTCCCGGATTCGTCATCACCCGCGACTCGTGGGTCTGGAGCCGCAGCGCGATTTCGGACGGATGGTTGGTGTAACTTACCGATATAACGCCAGAAAAAGTGCCTTTCAGGCCGTTCATCAGTGCCGACGTCAACCGCGCCTGGCCGTCCGACTGGAGGGCCGCGCCCTTGCCGGCGTTGAACTGCGGGTCGCTTTCCAGCGCTTTCAGCGCGGCGACGACCACTTGCATTGGATCCTTGCCAGCACCGAGACTCGCGACGGCGGTTTTCGCGAAGGCGCGCAGCGCCTCGGTCGCGCTTTTCAGCGCTTCGGGGCTGCGGGGATCCATGGTTCCGGCGCCGCCGTGCAGAAGCACCATCGCACCCCGGCATTGACCATAGAGTTCCTGCATATTACCTTCCCGAATAGCGTCTTACCCAGCTAACCCCGACGTAGAGACCGGAACATGAAGAAGTCCTCGATCCTCGCCCTGACCGTTGTGACCTGCGCGATTCTAACGGGATGCGAGCAATGCTCCAAAGAAAAAGACGCGGCTCAACCCGCTGCCACCACGGCAACTACGGCCTCGACTGACCCCGCCGCGACGACGCAGCCCGCTGCTACGGCACCCGATGCTACGGCAACCGCTGCTACGGCGCCTGCCGCCACGGACGCCCCGACCAGCCTTCAGATGACCGACGTCAAAGTCGGCACGGGAGTGGAAGC
>JAYVBB010000206.1:0-4532 GCA_043750715.1 Pseudomonadota bacterium
CAGCAGCCGGACGGTCAGCGGCGCCGAGAAGCTCGTGCCGTCGGCGATGTCCAGGAACTGTTCCGGCGCCGCGACGATCACGCGTTTGCCCATCATGTAGTACTGGACGCACTTGCCGTAGTTGGAGAAATCGGTGCGCTTGCCGTCGAAGTCGACGGCGCCGATCAACACGGTGCCGAGCGTCGGATCGCCGCAGTCGGAGGCGTCCGCGTCGCCGTCGACCTGGGCGCCGTCATTGCCCGCCGCTTGCACGGTCAGCGTATTCTCGGTGCCGGCGTAGACGCCCGCCGTAAAGCGGGCGCGTTCCCGCTCGGTCGAGATCTTGCCTTCCAGCTCGTAGTACGCGAGGTAGTCGAGCTTGCCGCAGCCCGAGTCTTCCAGCTCCTGCTGCAGCTGGAGGCGGGGAGGGGTACCGAGCGAAAGGTTGATCAGGGTCGTCTGGTGCTTCACCTGGATCTCGAGGAACTTGGCGCTGGCGTCGTCGAGGGGTGACGCCATGTACGCGGCGACGACGTCGGGATCCTCGTGCAGCGCCACCCAGGCGTCGATTTCAGTCTGGTTTGGGCATTCGTCCTCGTCGTCGACGGCGCCGTCGTTCGGGTCGCGGAGGTCGTACTGGATCAGCACCAGCTTCACGTCGGGATTCTGGTAGGCGATCAGTCCGGCCGTATTGGTGCCGTGGTAGTTGACGTTGGCGGTGATGCCGCCGATGACTTTCCTCAGACCTTCGATCCGGTCGTCGTCGAACGTGATGTTTTTCGCCAGCACCTGCTCGTTCCAGGCGTCGCGATCGGGGAGGACCGTGGCGAAGTCGGCGGCCGCATCGAATTTGATGCCGCCTTCGACGGAGCAAGGCGACTTGGTGCTCTGGTAGGCCGCGATGACGGCTTCCTTTTGCTTCTCGAACGGGGCGGTGGGGTCGATCTCGTCCTCCGCGTCCTTGTCGCAGGTGAGCGTGTACTTGGCCGCGACCTTGTCCTTGAAGACCTCGTGGGTGGAATCGAAGCCGTCGTCGAGGACGAGCACCGTGTGGTGGTCGAGACTCCCCTTGACGGGCGTCGGCTCTTCGTCGTCGCCCCCGTCGCTCTTTTTCGGCTTCTTTTTCACGCATGCCGTCAGGACGAGGGCCGGGACCAGGAGCAGGGGGAGGAGTGCTCGTCTCATGCCACCGACTCCAGCACGTCGCCGTCGCGGCGCTCGAGGTCCATCAGCTCGTCTTGCGACTTGAGCTCGAAGCCGAAGCGGCTAAGCTTGGCGGAATAGATCGCGTGCCGTTCGCGGAGCTGCCGCAGCGTGTGACGGTAGGCCGCCGTGACGATCTGCGTGCGGATGCGGTAGCGCATCGGCGAGCCGGCCATCAGGTGGGCGCATTCTTCGTCCGGCTGGAACACCAGGAAGTCGACGTCCGGATAGCGTTCCGTCAAATGGGTCAGCGCCGACTGGAAGCGCGTATGCACCAGCGCCTTGATGGTCTGGATGATGGCGAAGACGCCGCCGCGCTTGTCGACCGAGCCCGGAATCAACGTCGCGTGCGGGCGCATCGGGTCGATGATGAAGATCAGGCCGCAGTCTCGCTCCACGAGGAGCTCGAGGTTCACCGTCTTGGTGACCTGGCCGTCGATGAACCAGCGGCCGTTCACCATCGTCGGCGTGAAAAACGGCGGCAAGGCGCAGGACGCGCGCAGCGCGTCGCTGATCGCCACGTTGGCCCAGGCGCCTTTGCCGAACGTCACGTGCTCGTACGTGTCCTGATCGGTCGCTCCGATGTAGAGCTCAGGGCCTGTCTCGTCGAAGCGGTCTTCTTTGCCGTAGTGAAGCATCGCTTCCTTGAAGTAGTTCTTCAGCGCCTCGCCCTTGAAGAGTCCGGTCGGCACCGACTGCATCAGCTTCTTCGCCCATTTGTTCGGGTCGAGGCCCGCCCAGGAGATCGACTGGTTGACCAGGCGCTTGCCGATCGTCGACACGGCGACGTCGAAGAGCAGTCCCCCCGTCATCGGCGGCAGCACGTCGGATTTGCCGTGCATCGCCCGGATCACTTCCGCGGTCGGCACGTTTCCCGCCATCAGCGCCGCGCAGATCGAGCCGCTGCTGATTCCGGAATAGACGTCGATCGTCCGGAGCGACCGGCCGCTCATGCCTTTGTGAAGAGCGTGGAGAACGCCCACCTGGTAGAGGAAACCTTCAAGACCGCCTCCCGAGAGCCCCATGCCCACGCGGTCGGAGCGGACGATCCCCTGCGTCAGGACTTTTTGTAGCCAGCGCAGGACCTGCGCCGTGTTCTTCGGGGCGATGAAGACGTCGCGCACCTGCACCCGGCCGAGCTCGAAGGCGCGCTGCGCCTCGTTGTGCTCGTTGCCGAGGATTGCGACGACGCGGCTCATCGGAAACAGGAAGTCGGGTCCCCACAGGGCGGCAAATGCCACCATGTCGTCGCGGATCTTACGCAGCGCGTCGGTCGCTTCGATGCCGCCGTTGCGTTCGTCGTAAATCAGCAGGTCGACGGGGTTGCGGCGAAGATGCGGCGTGATCGCGTCGAGGTCGGAGATCAGATGAATGTTGAGGGTGAGCTTTTCCAGCAGCGGGTGGCTGAGCTGGTAGGCTTCCGACACCGACGACTTTTCGCCGAGCGGCTGGGCGCCGAGGCGGGCCAGAGCCTTTTTGGTCTGCTCCATCTGGGGCGGCGCCGCGACGAACAACAGGTGGTGTAACAAAGCGGAGCTGCTCCTATTCGGCCCGTTTCGAGAACGCCTTCAGCTCTTGCTGCAGCTCTCCCGAAGTGACGTAAGCCGTGATCATTTTTTTGGCCGAAAGATCGGCGTCGGGGTGCAGCATGACGAGAGTCGGCAAACCCTGGATCGCGTATTTCTGCTGAATGGCGGTGTTGGCTTCGTTGTCCTCGGTCAGGTCGAGCTTGACCAGGACCCAGCCGGATGCGAGCACTTCCAGCGTCGACGGATCGGAGAACGTCGTCCGGTCCATCTTCTTGCAGGCCTCGCACCATTCCGCCCACATGTCGATCAGGACCGGCTTGCCGGCCGCCTTCGCCGCGGCAAAGCCCTCGGCTTCACTCTTGTGCCAGGTGACGCTGTCGTGGGTCGTGCCTGCGCCCGCGCCGGATCCAGTCAGCACCTGCGAGCCCGCGAAGATGCCGACGCCGAAGACGACGGTCGGCAGAATCATCGAGATCTTGTGATTCTGGAGCTTCGGCACGACGACCCAGATCGCCGACAGGAACAGGCCCAGCGGCAGTCCGTAGGCGGCGACCGTAGGCCAGATTCCTTTCAACGAGTCGAAGGTCTTGTAGAGCGGAATCCGGAGATAGAACAGGCCCAAACCGAACATGACACTCGCGAACAGCAGCTTGACGCCGATCTGGACGGCGGGCGGCACCTTCGCTCCGGAAACCTTCGCCGCGGCGCCGCCGAGGGCGACGTAAGGCAGGCCGAAGCCCAGGCTGTATGTGAACAGCAGCGCCGCCGACTCGCCGATGCCGGCGTTGTTCTTGGTCGTGTAAGCAAGCAGCGCGGCGAGGATCGGTCCGGTGCAAGGAGCGGCGACCAGACCGGCACCGGTTCCCATCAGGAACGTGTTCTTGAGCGACGCAGGGCCCGTGCCGAGGCGGTTGCCGAGCATCTGCAACTTCGAAAAGTCGCCGAAGCCCAGCATCGTGAATCCCAGCACGACCATGATTATCGCGAAGGCGATGTTGAATCCCTTGCTCGCCATCAGACTGCCGAACAAGCCACCGCTCATTGCCGCGACCAGGCCGAGCGCCGTGTAAGTGACCACAATACCGAGCGCGTAAAACGTCGCCGCCATGTAAGGGGACGAGCCCTGGCGGCCGAGCAGACGAAGCGTGATTGGAATCATCGGATAAACGCACGGAGTCAAGTTCGAGAGCAGACCGCCGACGAAAACGAGCAGGATCAGCATGCCGAACGAGCTCGAGAGGGAGAACTGCTTAGCCAGACGGGACTCTAGATCGCCTTCCGCCGCGGGAGTGGCGGTTGCCGTCGTCGCGGCGGCGGGTTTCGTCACGTAAGCGAGATCGAGATTGTGCGTATAAGGAAACAGGCAGATGACGTTCGTGCAGCCGACGTACGTCGCGGCGACGGGAAACGACGCGGCGGTCCAGCGCGGCGCGCCGGAGAACGTCAGCGTGAACTCGCCGCCCTCGTAGATGTCGACCTCTTCGTTCGAGATCGGATCCAGGAACTTCTTCGAGGGTGGCGGAGTCATCTGGCTGACGGTAAATCCCGCCGGTCCCGCGAACTTCAGGTTGGAGGCGTATACCTTCCAGTCGCCTTTGGCGGTCATGCGCAGCTGGACTTTGACGGTGTCGTCCGCCTGCTCGTCAGCCTGGAAGCCTTCCCAGGAGATGACGTCCTGGGGCTTGATGTCGCCCGCTTTGCCGTCCGTCGGCAAGGCGTCGAAGCCCGCGGCCGGACCTTCGGCGAACGCCGGACCAGCCCCGAAGGCGATCAGTGCCGTAATTAGGACGGCGCGAAAAGTGCCAAAGCGCATGCGGCTAT
>JAYVBB010000207.1:0-5031 GCA_043750715.1 Pseudomonadota bacterium
GTCTTCGAGTTCCTGATCCTTGATCAGCACGTTGAGCGTGATCAAAACCTTCATGCCGTAGTCGTGCGCCAGCGGTACCAGCTCACGAAGATCGTCCGACGTGAAGTTCTCGGCGCGGGCCCGGGCATTGAAGGATTTAAGTCCGAGATAGACTGCGTCGGCCCCGGCATTGAGCGCGGCAAAGAATTGGGCCCGGCCACCGGCGGGCGCCAAAATCTCGGGAATGTTGTCTGGGAGCGTAGGCATGAGCCGCGCTCGGATACGTCATTCTGCGGATTAATTCAAGGAAAGCGTGGGATTATCGCGGAATGACGGGTCTTTTCCCGGCCTCTCACTCAGTCCCCTGACGTTGGTATCGGGCGAGGGCCTGCAGGGGGAAAACCGAGGCGTAAGCCGGATCCTGTCCATGTGGTGACGATGGGTGTAGTCAGGATCCACCAGGGGAGCTGCACTTATTGGACGCCGGGCATCTGCCTTTGTTCATCGTCATGAGAAGTCCGGAAGAAGAGAAAGTGGTTTGCGTCATCATGGTCGGGGCAACCGTCTCAGGCTGCGCGGCAAAGCCATTCTCTAAGAGTGCACCGCAAGCCCGCGGCGTAATGAGAAGGCGTGGCATGTCGTTTGCACTACTCGACCCGGGAGGTATGAGTATGCAGCTCGACAAATCGTATCGGGAAGAGTTCCATCACGCCGGCTACGACCTGGAAGAAGAGTACTTCGCCCGGATCAACGCCGAACTGATCGCGCAACTACGGGAGCAACGCGCTGCCGGGCGGATTCCGCCCCTAGCGTATCTGCGCGCTTTGTCGAGCCCGCCGCCCGCCAAGCTCGAGAAGTGGCTCAACCTGATTTTCAAGCCGCTGCCGACGGGCATCTACAGCTTCCCCGTCTGATGGCGTGGACGCGCTTTGGCCGGATGAGGTATCGTCTGCCCCATCATGCTGAACTTCCTGCTGGTCGTCATAGGCGCTGTATTTGGTATTTCCCTCCAGCTGAACCTGCTGGCGGCGCGCCCTGACGAGGTGATCAGTACGGAAGCCGTGATGGCGCGGATCGTGGCGGGCGCAGTCCTCGGCCCGCTCGCAGTCTATCTGCTCCGCCGGTTGACCGCCTTCGTCGTGCGCAAGGCAGGCGTCACGAGCGCGTTCCGCGAGCGGTTCCTGCGGTGGGACGTGCTGAGCTATTCGCCTTTTCTCCTAATGGCGTTAGGCAGCCTCGGCGTCCGCGTCGCGGAGCGCCTCGGCGTCGCAATCCTGCTCGCAGTCGTCGGCCTCAAAGCAGTGGCATTCGCGCTGGCAGCGGAAAAGGACCGCCGCGCCGCCTTCTACTCGTCGCAAGAGTGGCTCGCTGTCCTCTTTTTCTTTTCCGGCTTTGCCGCACTGATCTACCAGATCGTCTGGCAGCGCGTCCTCTATTCGATCTATGGGATCAACATCGAGTCGATCACGATCATCGTTTCGATCTTCATGCTCGGCCTCGGCCTCGGCGCACTTTGCGGTGGCTACCTGTCCAAGAGATTTCCGGGGAAGCTGCCCCTGATCTTTCTCGCGGTCGAGATCGCGATCGGGGTGTTCGGCGCCGCCAGTCTGCCTCTGATCAAGTCGGTCGGGGCGCTGACCCTGGACAGCCCGCCTGCCGTCGTGAATTTGATGATCTTCCTGCTTTTGATCGTGCCGACGATGCTGATGGGCGCGACCCTGCCGGCGCTGGTCGCCTATCTCTACAAGCACTACCGTCACGTCGGTCAGTCGGTGGGGACGCTCTACTTCATCAACACGCTCGGTTCCGCTTCCGCCTGCTTCGTGACGGCGCACCTCCTGTTCGCTTTCGGTGGAATGCAGTCTGCGGTGCTGGTAGCGGCAGCGTTCAACTTCGGGACGGGCGTCCTCGTCTATCGCTACATGCGGGCTATCCGATGAAGCGATTCGCCAGTCTCTGCGGGCTCGCAGCCGTCGCCGGATACATCTCGCTGACCCAGGAGATGCTCTGGTTCCGCGCCGTGTCCTATGTCACGGGCGGCGAGCCCGTGGTATTTTCCGAGGTCCTCGGCTGCTTCCTCGTCGGCGCGGCCTTGGGCTCGCTGCTCGGCAATTGGATGACGCGGGAGGGAGGCGACCCGATGCCGTTGCTCGGCAAGGCTCTCGCCACCGCGGCAGTAACCTACTTCCTTATGATCCCGCTCAGCGCGTGGGCCTTCACCATCAAGGGTCCTGGCCTGGTCGTCATCTACTTCGCCGTCATGCTCACGGCTCTTTTCGCGGGAACGGTACTGCCCGTCGTCTGCCAGATCGCCATCACGGGAGAGCAGGACGAGGGCGTCGGCTTATCGATGTCCTGGATCTACGCCGCGAACATCGTCGGCTCGACGCTCGGCCCGATCCTCACCGGGTTCGTTCTCCTCAATCATTTCCGCCTGGTCGATCTGGTGCTCGCGGTGGGACTGGCGACGCTGTTGCTCGCGATCGTCGTGTCGTGGAGAGAGCGGCGCTGGGCGATTCTTTACGCCGCGATCGGCGTGGCCTTCGTCGCCAGCCACGGAACCCTTTATGAATCGCTCCTCGAACGCTTTCACTTCAAACATGATTTCGCCAAAAACGGGTCATACAAATACCTGGTGGAGAATCGACACGGGATCATTGCCGTGCACTCGAGCGAGAAGCGCCTCGAAGGGCACATGACCGACGTGATCTACGGTGGGGCGATTTTCGACGGCACGTTCAACATCGACCCGCTGGCCGACTCGAATCTCATCGTTCGGGCCTACATGGCGGCAACGCTCCATCGCAACCCCGCCCGCGTCCTGGTCATTGGACTGAGCAGCGGTTCCTGGGCGCGGGTGCTGCTCGACGACCCGCGGGTGAAGCAAATGGAAGTCGTCGAGATCAACCCCGGCTATCTCGAGCTGATCGCGAAATATCCGCCGCAGGCGCAGCTTCTTACCGATCCGCGGGTCCGGATCTTCGTCGACGACGGGCGCAGGTGGCTGCACCGGAATCCGGCGGAGCGCTTCGACTTCATTCTGATGAACACGTCGTTCCATTGGCGGGACGGCTCGACGAATCTCCTGTCCCGCGAATTCCTGGAGCTCTGCAGGGAGCACATGAATCCGGGCGGGGTCATCTACTACAACTCTACCGCGTCGAAGGACGTGAAGTGGACGGCGGCGAACGTCTTCGGTCATGCGACCGAGTATCTGAACTTCGTCGCGGGAAGCGACTCTCCCTTCGACATGCCGCCCTCGGAGAGGCTCGAGCACTTGCGGGTCGACCAAGGGACGACCGAAGGGCGGGCTCTCCTGGACCGGCTAGTCGTTTACCAGTTCCCGGATCTCAAGGAGTCGCTGGCACCGCTGGTGGCAGAGCAGCGGCTCCAGGTCATCACCGACGACAACCTCATGACCGAGTTTAAACCCCGCGACCGGCGGTGGGTGGACGAAAGCCGCAGCTGGCGATCGCTTTGGCGACGCCTCGGGCCCGTGGTAAAATAAGTCACTTACTTCGGAGTGAACCATGCGGTTTTTGCTGCTGATTGCGGCGCTTCCCTGCGTCGGGTGCGCGGCCTTGCCGACCACCTTCCATAACCCGACGACCGAGGGCTTCGCCGGCGAAATCGGCCCGCTGGTCACCCCCGACAAGGATCCTCCCGCGGAGGAAGTGACGTCCGAGGAAAAAGAAAAGACGAAGACGAAGGCCAACGCCGGCGCCGTCGCGCTGCTCCAGTTCAAGGGCATTTACGCCAAGATGGAAGCTGCGCCGCTGCCTGGCATGTGGCTCGGCTGGGGTCTGACCGACACCCATCCCGGCAAATATGGGTGGTATCCCGCAATCGAGCTCACCGGGTCGAGCTCCAACAGCAACGGCGACAAAGAAGAGTCGAAGGACGGATTCCTGGCGGACGACGCAGGGAATCGCTATCTCTACGAAATCAAGCGGTCGCATTCCGGCATGGGGATCGCCCTGCCCCAGTTGTTCGAAGTTTATCCGGGCAAGCGCGTCGCGCTCTTCGCGGGTTTCATGCCGGCCTACCTCAACGAGACGAGCAAGACCGAAGTCGAAATGGTCTACGAGAACGACCGCCGGCTGGTCGCCGCCGACCCCGTGCTCGACGCCAAGTTTCGCGACATTCAGGAGTACGAACAGAGAAACGACGAGAGTCTGAGCCGTTACACTATGCCGATCTCGCTCGGCGTCCGGTTCCAGCTCAAGAGCTTCCACATGCGCGTCGCGGCGACGACGCACCGCGTCGATTCGGTGAAAGACTACGAGAACGCTTTCAAAGACGTCTTCTTCGTGACGGTCGGCTATGTCTCCGGGCCGATGACGCGTCCGACGAGCAACCCGGGCTACCAGCAGTCGCCCCAGCAAACCCAGCCGAATCCAGGGCAGGGCGGGACGACGACCACGACGACGACGAACGGTTCGACGACTACGACCACGACGACGACTCAACCCGCACCGGCGCAACCCCCGCCGCAGCAACGGCCGGCGCCGACGATCAACCTGCACATCGGCAGGTAGGTCGTCAGCTTACAGCGCGTATTTCGCGAGCACGTTCAGCTGGTACGTCTTGATGTGCGGCCGGCGGCTGTTCTTGAGAGTCATCCGCTCGTCGGTCACTTCGAGACCCCCGCCCCATTGGATTACGCGGGGAGGCTGGTGCTGATAGGCGCCGAACTCGTACTTGGTTCCGAAGGCCGATTCGACGACCTTGCGGCCGCCGTCGTAGCCGATCCGGCCGATGTTGAGCGGCATGATCGCGAAGCTGCCGAACCAGTCGTAAGACGAGCCTTCACCGGCCCCGACGACGCCGAACAAGCCGCCGTAGAATCCTCCGCGAATCCAGTCGCCGCCGCCGTAGTCGGCGTGCTTTACGCCGATGCCCGAGAAGGTCGCGATGCCGCCGGCACGCCAGCCGCGCAAGACGCCGTCGGTCGCGAAGACGTCTTCCCAGTAAAGCTTGGCGTAGCTGTCGTAGCCGACGTAGGACCCGCCGGCGCCGGTCTTGCCGAACAGGAAGCCGCCGCCGAAGGCG
>JAYVBB010000208.1:0-3953 GCA_043750715.1 Pseudomonadota bacterium
CCGAAGCCGATCTCGAGGGCAACCGCGTTCGGGTGCGCATCGGCCTGACCGACGGCACCGAGCTCACCTTCTTCTACTAAATCCCGCAACTCCCCTCAGCCGCGCGGAATCGTCACGATTCCCGCGGCTTGATGCTGCAGCGAGTCCGAACCGCGCTGCAGCTTCTCGATGTCTGCAGACGAAGCGCCGCGGGCCTGCAGATAGGCGAGTGCCCCGGCCTGATCGACCGTGAACGGCTGCTTGTATTTCATCGCGCAACGGAACGCCTCGGCGAAGGCGGTGCACTCGGCCGTGACCGCGTCGCCTCGCGTGTCGTTCAGGATCAACGTTTCGCCTTCGACGGTTCCCGCGAGGCGGAAGCGCTGCGGGGAAGCGCCGTCGAGTTCCATGGGCAACCGGTAGTCGAACGTCACGTGGTTGCCGTCGACCTGCAGGCGGGCGCGGGAGAGCAGCACGTCGAGCGGTTCTTCGAGGCCGTAACCTGCGGGAACCGTGTACGTGCCGGAGGTCCGGGCGGCGGAAGCCGGCACGGCGCAGAGGAGCAGGGGAAGAATCAGGAAAGCGGATTTCATGACGAGACTCCTAGAGTTCGAGGGGGTTCGAGCGATAACGGGTGGCTTTGCCGCGCCCGAGCCGAGACGCGAAGCCGCGCTCCACCAGCCCGGCGAGATCGCGACTCGCCGTCGCGTCCGAGACGTTGAGCCGGCCCGTGACGACGCGGGCTTCCAGCACCTCGCCGGCACGCAGCCAGCCGAAAATCACGTTTTGACGGTAGTTCAGGTCCGGAGCGAGAGTCACGGCCGGAGCCGCAGGGGTCGCCGCGGGAACGGAGGCCCGCGACGTTTCGACGCGAACGCCTGCTTTCAGGCGGTATCCTGATTCGGCGGATTCGATCCACGCCGCGGCAGATCCGAGGAGTTTCCGCGTCTTGGCGACCAGGCCGTAAATCAACGGGTCGTGACGCAAAGGATGGTAGGTCCGGCCCCAGAGGCTCGCCGTCAGCGACTCCTTCGTCGCGTCGCCGGCTCCCAACGCCACGATGAGCTTCCTCGTCAGCTCCGTGCAGCCGCTCGCGAGATGGCGCACCTCGCCGTGGTCGAACACGGTGAGCGCTCCCGGCTCCAGATCGAAATACAGAACGTCGTCCAGCGGAGCGAGCCCGAGGGCCCAGGGCAAGAGCCCGAGCCAGCCGCGGCCAAGGATTTTCGAGGCGGCACCGGCGCCTTCGCTAGCGACGTCGATCAGATCGCCGAGCGGGTCTTCGCCGGGCCGCGTCGCCAGGCGACTGTCTCCGCGCGAGCGTTCGAGTATCCGGCGGGCGACCAACGAGTCACAGGCCCGCGTCCGCCGCGCCAGCTTCTCTTCGAGCTTTGCCTGCTCGTCGATGCGGCCGAGGTCGCCGAGGACGGCCATTTCCGCGCCGAACACCTTCAGCTCGAGGCGCAGGTCCTGGCGTGCCCGCGCCCGGTGATGGCAGCTTCGGGCGAGCGTCAATGCCTGGAAGAGCTCGCCCCGGCGCCGCATAAGGCTGACCATGCAGAGATTGTGCTCGAGCTCGAGATCGGGGTTGTCGATTCCGTAGACGAGATCACTCGCGTTTTCGAGTAGGTGCTGGGCTTCGCTGAGCTGTCCCTGCAAGAGGCGCACGCGCGTCAACTCGACGAGCAGTGACGCCTTCGTGTAGGTGTCGTCGAAGCGGCACTGCGACAGCGCCGTCAGCAGTTCGGCGGCTTGCGCTTCGGCGTTCAAGGCCTGACCGTAGGTAGAACGGTAGAGCGTCTCGCTCGTCTTCATCATCTGCAGAAGCGCGCCCTGGCCGAGGCGCTCGGCGCCTTGCACCGCGAGCTTCAGGCTTCGGAAGCCGGCGCGGACCTGGCCGCGGCTCAGCTGCGCATGACCGAGGAGCTCGCTCGCCAGCACGCGCCCGAACGCGAAGTCGGCGCCGGCGGCGGCCTTCAACGCTTGCTCGGCCCACATCTGGCTTTTGGCGAGACGGCCGGTGGCGTAGCGGAAGAAGGCGAGGCCTTGGCACGCGAAGAAGGCGGACAGGCCGCCGGCGCGGCGTGCCTCGGCGCGGTTTTTCAGAAAGAGGGAGCGCGCTTTTTCGTGTTTGCCTTCGCGGCAAAGGGCAACAGCGACGAAAAAGCGGGACGCAATAGCCGCTTCGCCGTCGAGCTCGGCGGCGCGTGCCTCCCAGATGCCTTCGGCTTCTTTGGAGCGGCCGATCCAGCAGAGGCTCGCGATCACCCACGGCAGGTCGAGCGGGCTCACGGCCGCAAGGCCGAGAGCCAGCGCTTCCTCGGCCACCCGGGAGTAGTCTCCGCCAGAGACGGCGGCGGCATAGGGACTCTTCTGGATCAATGAAACTCCAAGGACGGTTTCCAAGGATTCTATGAGAATTCTATGAATATGTTATCTCCTTCATGGAGTCAATGCCGCCAGAATTACTCAGGGCTTGGCTGCAATATCTGTGCGTTTTTCGGCGGTAACCACCGTTTGAACTTCGACCGACTCGGCGACCGATACGCCAAGATGGCTGGGCACGCCCACGGGGTAGTCACTGAGTTTCACGACGAACGTCGCCTTACCTTTCGCGGCGGAGCCGTCGAGCTGGAGCTCGAGCTTGCCGGCGACGGGTTTTTCGATGCCCTTTAGGGTCAGCTTGCCGGTGAAGTCGTATTCTTTGGCCTTCCCCGACTCCTCGACCGCCACGGGACTTATGACCAGGCGCGCGGTCGGGAACTTCGCCGACTCGAGGTACTTGCCGTGCATGTGCTCGTCCCGGAGATCGATGCCAGTCTTAAACGCAGCAACCGTCACGTCGAACGTACCCTGGAGCTTGCCGTCCTCGATCATGGCCGTACCCTGGACCTGGCCGCCTTCGCCGCGGATTTTCAGAAAGCCCGGTTTCCCCGTGGCCACGAACGTCGCCGGGCTTTCGTTCGGTTTGACGACCCATGTGGTGGCGGCGGCGCGCGCGGCTCCGGAAAGCGAGGCGAGGCCGACCGACAACGCAAAGATCCCGTTCTTGATGGTTGCGAGCTGCATGAAAACCCTTTCGTTCATAGGTAGTAGTGAAGAATCAAATACGCGACTGCCGCGTACGAATAGTCCTGGTGTGAGAGCAGATGCCCGTAGAACGCGTCGAGCTCGAGATGGGGGCGGGGAAACCACTGCAGGCCGAGGCCTTGCGTGTCCTTCCGAGTCTGCTGGTCGCGAAGATCCGGTACGTCGGCTTCCTGCACCAGATACGGCACCACTCCCTGGACCGGCTCGTGGGCGAGTTTGAGATGCGACACGGCGCCGCGCGTGATGCTGCCGCCGGCGACCTTCGCAAGCTGATCCACCTCGAACAGAGTGAACGTTCGCGGCGACCAGCCGATCGCAGCAAAGATGCCGCCGATGTGCTCGCGGTGGTCGTCGCGGATCATGCTCCGGTAGCTCAGGCCGACGCGCGAGGTTTCGTTGACGGGTGCAGCCACGGTGCCGCCGGCGCCCGAGTCGAAGCCGGCGTTGCCGTCCTCGGTGTCGCCCGAAAGGCGCACCTTGCGGCCGACGTCCCGGTAGAGCGTCGCTTCGACGAATTCCGAGAGGAAAGTCAGCTCGACCTGGTCTGATTCCTTGCCTTCGTCGAAGCCCAGTCCGCGGCGCACCGGGCTCGTGTGATTGGCGATCATCAAACCGTGCCGGGGATAGAAGCGGCCCACCCGCAGAATGAAATTTTCACCTCCGTCGACGCGCACCATCGCTTTGCGAAGGCCAAAGGCGTTCGCCTCGGGCTTGCCTCCTTTCGGCACGAGGCCAGCCGTCGCGCAGGTCCACGTCACCGAGACTCTCAAGCAGGCGTCGACGTCCCGTTGCATCGGAATCCAGCGGCCCGAGCGCGAGCGCGAGCTTTCGACGACCGTTTGGATCTGGCGGAAGTTGCCGCCGACGATCAGCGCTTCTGGCGG
>JAYVBB010000209.1:0-5778 GCA_043750715.1 Pseudomonadota bacterium
CCACGCACAACAAGGCTTACGGGGCGTGCATGATACGCCATCAAATCGTGTCTGCCTAAGGTGGCCGCGGGACCCGGGCCTGCGCTTCCGACGACAGACTCTGATCCCGAATCAGCAGGTCGTTGACTCCGCGCGACGCGGACTCGAAGTCGCCCGCGGCAAACAGGGCCTCGACTTCCTTTAGCTTGCTTCCCGCGGACTCGTCCTTCGCCGACGCCGGCGCCGAGGCCCAAATCGACAAAAGCATGATGCAGCAGAATCTAAGTAACGCGCTCACGGGTTAAGGTCTCGGATTTCATATTGTTCGAGATAGCGGAAGAGTGTTCTTTCGCCGATGCCCAGGGCCTTCGCGGTTTCCGCGCGACGGCCGTTGAAGCGCTTCAAGGCCCGGCTCAGGAACCCTTTCATCCAAGCGTCCCGCGCCTCGGTCAAAGGCTCGAGCTGCTGGATGGCTTCCGGCTGCGCCACTCCCCCGGCCTGGATGGTCAATTCGCTTCCGCCGAGATCCCCGCGGCGGATGATCGAACCTTCCGCCATGACGAAAGCCCGTCCGACGACGTTTTCGAGCTCGCGAACGTTCCCCGCCCAGGGGCGCTGCTCGAGCTCGATCAGCGCTTCCGTCGACCACTCCTTGTCGGGGAGTCCGTGCCGCTCGGCGAACTGCTGGCGGAAGAAGTTTCCGAGCGTGATGATGTCTTCCGGCCGTTCGCGGAGCGCCGGCATTCTGATCATGGCACCCGCGATCCGGTAATACAGGTCTTCCCGGAAGGCACCGGTCTGCACCATTTCCTCGAGGTTCCGGTGCGTCGCGGAAACGAGGCGGAAGTCGACGTTGCGCGGCGTCGTTTCACCGATGCGCGTCAGGGCGCGTTCCTGCAGAACGCGCAGGAGCTTGGCCTGCATCGCCGGCGGCAACTCGCCGATCTCGTCGATGAAGAGCGTGCCGCCGTCCGCCTGTTCGACGAGGCCCGTCCGGTCCGTGAGGGCGCCTGTGAAAGCGCCCTTCTTGTGGCCGAAGAGCTCGGACTCGATCAAAGATTCCGGCAGCGCCGCGGCGTTGACGACCACGAAAGGCTTGCGGCCGCGCGGCGACATGCGGTGCAGCTCTTTCGCTGCGAGCTCCTTGCCCGTACCCGTTTCGCCGAGAATCAACGTCGAGACGTCGACGGGTGCCAAGCGCGAGATCAGGTGATAAACGGCGACCAGCTTCTCGGAAGAGCCGACCATGAGGCGGCCGGCCGGGAGGCTGGCTTCCGGAGACGACGAGGCACGCAGCTTCAGGTTTTCCAGCTGCTCTCTCAGGAGCGCCCGCTGAATGACGATGCCCAGGATGTCGGCCGCGGCTTCCAGCACGTGCTGCAGCTCCTGCGACAAATGCTTCAGGAGGTTGTCGAAGCCGAGATAGAAGATCGCCATCAGCCGGCCTTCGGCGAGCACGGGAAAACCGGCGACGCTGCGCACTCCGCGCACGAACACCGTCGAGTCGCCGTTCATGCTGCGCCGCAGCTCGTCGGGCAGGAGCACCCGGGCGTTGGAGCGCATCACTTCCTCGGTGAGAGAGTGCGGCATTTTTTCCCAGAGCTTCTGGGCGTCCTTCGGCGTCAGGCCGAACGACGAGACGAGGCTGAAGCCGTCGCCCTCGGCGAGCACGAGCATGCCGCTCGCCGCCGGCGTGTTGTCGACGATCAAAGAGAGGAATTCCCGGAGCCCGTCCCGGAGCTCGGACGTTCCCGACATCGGCCGGGAAATCCACAGCACGAGATCGCTCAGAAAAGCGGCGTAACGGCTGCCTTCCGACGCAGCGGTGGACGGCGTGGCGACTTCCGCGACGCCGCCGCGGACGAGCATCCAGGTCAGATTGCCGAACTTCTCCGGCGCGCCGATCTTGAGCGGGGTCTGCGTTTCCTCTCCACCTTGACCGGTGGTGAGGAACGCGGTGCCATCCGGCCCGATGCGGAGAAACACGGCTCCCGCGCCGAGCTCCGGCACGAACAGGTCGGCGTCGTTCTTGCCGGACAGCGACCACGTGCGGGCGCTGACGCCACGGTTCAACACCAGGCCGCCGTCGGGCGTCCAGGCCATGAGTTGGAATTGTGAAAGACTGAGTTCCATGGCGTTTACTCGAGCGAGATCACGGCCGGGGTATCCGGACCGAGAGCGATGCTGCGCGGTTTGCCTGAGGTCTTGCCGCCGCGCTGAATCAGGATTTGATGCGTGCCGTAGGTCATGGTCATTTTCTTCACCGTCACGACGCCGTGATCTTTGCCGTCGACGAACAGACGACCGGGCTTGCTGAGCTTGATCACGCGTTGGGACATTTTCGGCTTCAGCTTGTAGTGAAGGCGCAGCGGCTTGTTCGCTTCGACGACGAGCTCCGTCTGCAAGGGTTCGACGGTCGGATTGGTCAGGCTGACGACGTGGCGCCCCGGCGACAGCTTGAAGGGCGCGGCCTGCGGCAGACGCCCCACTTCCTTGCCGTCGATCAGAACGACGGCCCAGGCGTTGGCCACGAAATTGACCGCGACCGCGCTGACCGGTTCCGGCGCCGTGGCCTGCAGCTCGGGCGCTTTCTCCAGAATCTTCGAGTTCACTTCGCTGCCTGACGGCGCGACGCCGATCGAGCGCTCCTTGTCGGGCGCCACCAAGGGCTCGACCCGGACCTGCTGGTCGGGGCCGAGTTCTACGGCGGCACCAAGATCCGGCCGGCCGTCGGCAGGGGGGGGCACCGCCCCGACGAGCCGGTCCGGACCTGGGGCCAGCTTCATCCAGATGAACACTCCAAACAGAACGATGATCGGCAGACTGACGCTGCCGACCAGCCGCTGAAAGCGGCTCGGGACTTTTTTCATCAGCGGCGCGAGCAGATTGTGGTGATGTTGATCGCGCAGGAGTTCGTTGCGGCCGGCCTTGGTCAGGTGCTTCGAGCGGTACTCGGCCTGGCGCTTGGCCCGAAGCTCCGGCGATGGCCCGGCTTCGCTCGCGGCTTTGAAGGCGATCCATACCGCTTTCTCGCGGGGGCTCATCGTCTGATCCGCCAACGCCTGGTCGACTTCCGTCGCGATCAGCGTGTCGACGACCGTATCGCTGACCGAGCCCTGGCAAAGCGTGTCGGCCAGGTACTGCTCTGGCGACTTCGGGGTCAGGCGACGCAAGGCGTCGAGGCAGGCGACCTGGGCGTCGCGGGCGCTCATGCGCTTGCCGTCGGTGAAGAGGGAGGCGAGCTCCTTCGGGAGCGCCGCCAGCGGCGGATAGGTGCCGTCGAGCAGGAGCTCGAGGCGGGTGCCGAGGTTCTTTTTGATGTGCCGGTAGAGCGGCAGCGGCGCCAGGTCCGGTAGCACGGTCTCGCCGGTCATCAGCTCGACCTGGAGGAGCGCCGCCGAAAAGAGGTCGGCCTGGGCGTCCGGCGTCTCGCCCTCCAGGATCCGGGGATCCACATAACGAAGGGACCCGGCAAGCGTCTCGCCCGTGGACGAGCCCGGCGCGAAGGCGACGCCGAAGTCGATCAGGGACACGCGTCCCCCTACGCCGATCATTACATTGGATGGCTTCACGTCCCGGTGAATGACCTGGGCGGCGTGGGCGAAAGCCAATGCGTCGTAGACCTGGGCCATGAGCGCGAGCACGCAAGCTGGGGGGAGCGGCATCGGCAACTGCGCGAGGCACTTGCCTTCCAGCCACTCACTGACGATCCAGATCTGGTCGCCGACCGACAGAATGTCGAACACTCGCATGATGTTCGGGTGCGACAGCGACGCCAGGGTGCGGGCTTCCTTGACGGCCAGCTCGCGGGAGTTTTGCTTGGCGACGTCGAGCAGACACTTCACGGCCACGGACCGGTCCAGCTCGACGTCGCGAGCGCGGTAGACCGCGCCCATGCCGCCTTTGCTGATGAACTCACAGAGCTCGTAACGGCCGTTGCCGAGAGCTTGGGGAGTTTGACGATGGTTCGATTCCCCCGTTTCCAGGGTGGCCTCCCACGTTTCGCAGTGCTGCGTTCTTGATCAGTGCAGGACCCTTTATAGCATAGTCTGCCAGAAATGGCAGAGCGTCATTCCTTCGCGGTAATACCAGGCCGCTAGTGCTGCTTATGTATTCAATTGATTGGAATGACTAAGTTAATAGCAAATTTTTTGGACGATTCAGAATCCAAACCCTGCCTAAACTGGCAGGATAGTGTTGCTTTGCCACGACACGGACGAGCCATTCCAGTTAGTTATCGACCTGGCACGAACTCTGCTATGTAGCGATCCGCCTACACACGCAACCCTGAGAGCCTGAAACTTGAAAACCAACTTCGCGGAAAAAGTAGTCCTGATCACCGGCGGCAGCCGAGGCATCGGCCGCGCCTTGGTGGAAAGCTTCGCGAAGGACGGCGCCCACGTCATTTTTACGTACGCCGGCAACCAGGCTGCTGCTGAAGAAGTGACCAGCTCACTCCGGGCAAAGGACTTCGCGGTGTCCGGCCTCAAGGTCGACGTCCGGGACGAAGCCGGCGTCGCCGGTATCATTGATATGATCGAAAAAGAGCACGGTCGCCTCGACGTGTTGGTGAACAACGCCGGCATCGTCCGCGATACCCTGATCATGACCATGGACTCGCAGGAATGGACTGACGTGCTGACGACCAACCTCACGGGAGCCTTCAACGCCATCAAGCCCGCCGCGCGCCTCATGATGCGCAAGCGCTCGGGCGCCATCGTCAACCTGTCCTCGATCGCCGCGACCCGCCCGGGCCGGGGCCATGCCAACTACGCTGCCTCCAAAGGCGGCATCGAAGCTCTGACCAAGGCCCTGGCCGTCGAGCTGGCGCCCAAGGGCATCCGCGTCAATTGCGTGGCCCCCGGCATGATCGAGACCGACATGAGCAAAGACGTCCGCCAGCTGGCAGGCGATCAGATTCTCTCGCGCATTTTGCTCAAGCGTTACGGAACGCCGGAAGACATCGCCAACGCGGTGCAGTTCCTGGCAAGCGACCTGTCGGCCTACGTGACCGGCACCGTCTTGCACGTCGACGGAGGTATCGGGGCCTAGGTCCGAATCCTGGTCCCGAATCGATAACAGTTAAGAGTCCATCAAACCCGGAGGAACTAAAAAATGAAGAACCTTGATCGCGTCCGCGCCGTCGTCGCCGAAGCGCTCTACCTCGATGTCGAGGAAGTGCAAGCAAAGAGCAACCTGATGAAGGATCTCGGCGCGGAAAGCATCGACTTTCTAGACATCATGTTTCGCCTCGAGAAAGAATTCTCGATCAAACTGGCGAAAGGGGAGATCGAGCGCAAAGCGAAGGGCGACCTCAGCGAGGCCGACTTCGCCGTCGAAGGAAAACTAACCGACAAGGCCCTGGCGCGCGTGCGCACCATGATGCCGGAAATCAGCGTCGAGGCGATCAAGCCCGGCCTGATGTCCCGTGACATCCCGGGTCTGTTCACCGTCGAAACGTTTGCTCGCATGGTAGACCAACAGCTCTTCGGAGAATCGGGTGACGTGTCCGTGCACGGCGCCGGAGCTTCGGAGAAAGTTGTCGGATCTCGGATGTGATCACCTCCCCGGGGGGTGGGGGTGATCACATCGCGGGGTTCGGATCGTTCGTCATAGGTTCCCAGCGGGTCCGCTAACGCGGCCCCTGGGAACGACGGACTTTCCTATGTCATTCCCAGGCGCCGCGCAGCGGAGCTGCTGGGAATCTAGAGGTCTTATGCGTTTCCTTTTCGTCGAAAAAATTTCCGACATCACTGCCGACGCCATCACGGGCTCGAAGTCCTTCGGCATCGACGAGCC
>JAYVBB010000210.1:0-3924 GCA_043750715.1 Pseudomonadota bacterium
GCCGTGATCGGCTGCCGGATCGACCACGCCCGAAAGCGCCGCGTCGATCAGTGGATCTACTCCGAGGGTCATTTGCGACGCGAGCATCAGGTTTTCGAGACGTATGCTTTTTCGGCGGCGGGAGCGCTCGCGCGCAAAGCGGTTTTGGTCCAGGTCGGCGGATTCAACGAGAAGCTCTTCATTTACAACGAGGAAGTCGATCTCTCGTACCGGGTCATGCGCGCGGGGTACAAAGTCGGCTACGACTCCGCGGCCCGGGTCTACCACCGGCCCGGCGATGCCGGCCGGGCCCCGGGCAAAGACTACTGGCGTTTGATGATCCGCAACTGGATCTGGATCCACTTCCAGTTCTATCCTCTTGCCGGGGCTTGGCGCCGGACCGTCGGTTACATCGTCATCTACCTCCTCAAGGGCGCCGTCCAGGGCCAGCTTTACGCGGTGATTCAAGGAATCCGCGAAGGCCTCGCCGAACGTCACGCCTTCGTCGGCGAAAGCAAGCTGACGCTCGAGACGCGGCAGAAGATCGATCGTCTGAATCCGCGCCGGCGCGTCAAGTTTGCCCGCTAGTAGCGGAACTCGACCAGGGACGCCGACAGAGGAGGCAGCGCCAGGCGCGCTTCCTTCGAGGTCGGGAGTGCCCTCGTCGCAAGCGTCGCGGGACTTTTCGCGGTGAGCTCGAAAGACTTCGTCGACTTCATCGAGGGCAAGCCGTCGACGGTCAGAGTCATGGTTCTCGCCTGATCGACGGACTTGTTGAGAACGATTACGGTCACTTTTTTTTCCTGCTCGCTCTTTGCGGCGACGAGCGTCACGTCGTCGTGCGGACCGAAGCGGGATTCGAGAAACCGGTCGCCGAACGCCGCGCCGGCTCCGTCGTAATTTCGGTAAAGGCGAAAGGCGGCGGCAGCCGGCGAGTCCTTCGGCGGGTCGATCCAGTAGGCTGCGACGTAGACGTCCTGCTCTATGAAGACCCGCAGCACCTCGGCGAGCGCGATGGCTCCTGAGACGTCTCTTTCACCGTGGAAATTGTATTCGCCTACCGCAAGCTTCAGCTCTGGCTTCGTCTTGGCGATGATTCGCTTCAGCGACGGCAGAAATTCGATCACCGCGTTGATCCAGCCGCCTTCCTTGTACTGTTTGTCCCAAAGCGAGCGGGTGGAGGCGAGGCGAAGCTTGCGCGTCGCGGCATCGACTTTGCTCTCGTCATAAAGGGTCAGGTCGATCGGATAGTAGTGGTAGTCGAGAACGTCGAGGAGCGAGACGCCGAGCTCTTTTTCCTTCTTCGTCACTTCCGTCAGGAACCATTCCAGAAACGGCACGTCGCCGTGGCGTTTCCGGTCGGCGTCTCCGGCCTGCGACTGATGGATCGAAAGCCAACCCCATTCCGCCGGGCCCACCAACACGGCCGCGGGGTCGGCTTGGCGCACCTGGACGGCGGTCGCCAGGTATTTCTGCAGGTATTCGTCGTAGGTCGTCGGCTCGGGATGCACGTCGCGATGGGTATCGCCCCAAAGCATGGGCTCGTTGCCGAGAATGTAAAAGTGCGGGAAAGTCCCGAAGCGGGTCTTGAGGTGGACGACCCACTCGGCGACGAACGCCGCGTCGATCTTTAGGCTGGTCGCCGCCGGCTCGGCTTTTAGACGTTTTCCCGCCGCATCGAGTCCGTTCGCCGTGGCTTTGGGGAAACTCGCCGAGGAACCGTCCTTCGCGACCCAGCCGAGCAGCGGCAAGGTCACGGCGGAAGCGACGCCCTGCTTCTGGTTGTCTGCGAGAAACCGGTCGACGGCATCCGGAAAGGCAAGCGTCAGGTTCGTGAAGTTCCAGTCGCTGGACGCATTGTAGGCGTTGGCCTTCCAGTTGAAGCGCTCGCTGGCGTTGCCGCCGAAACGGTAGAACGTCGGTTTCTGCGCGAAAGCTTCAGCGCGGTCCTTCTCCATGCCGGAGCCGAAGCCGAAGATGTAAGGGCTGATGGGCCTGCCGCCCTTGCCGTCGACGTGGGCCACCAGATCGTCGGCCCGGGCGGACGCGCCGCCCCGCAGCCACTGGCAACCCGGAGCCGACAGTGCGAACCAGATCAGGGCGAGGGCTTCAAGCCGCATAGCGAGCTTTCATGCGGAGGAAAATGCTTTCGTAGTACGTGAAGCTGAGCTGGGCGACGACCATTACGGCCGAGGTCGTCACGATGAAGTCGAGAAGATGGAAGTCGAGGCCAGCGAGTGCCATGGCCCTCTTCACGACGTTGGCCGTCAGCATGTGAAGAAGGTACATGCCATAGCTGATCTGGCCGGTCTTGACCACGGGCGTCAGCGTCAAAGCCGGCTGCAGCAGGTGGTCCTCGCGAATCGTCGTGGCGCCGACGAGCAGAGTCATCGCGACGAGGACGGCTTCCAGAGGGGACTTGTTCGAGCTGACGAGGAGCAGGACCAGCGCCAGCGCCGCGGGCGCCGACCACGTCCGCCCCAGCACGCCGGCGGCCCAGCGGTGGCCACGCTCCGAGTCCATGACGTGGGCGAGCAGGACGCCGAGGCCGATCGCGGCGAACGGCGGCTGGCCGAAATGGAGCGACAGCCCGCACAGAACGAGCATCAGGCAAGCAGCACCGGCTGGACGCAGATATTTTTCGGCCCAGGGCCAGAGCATGTAGAACTGCTCTTCCACGGCGAGGGACCAGGAAAAGAAGAAGATGACCGGCCCGTCGGTGAGGGGCACGAACCAGTTCGACGAGTAGCTCAGGTAGAACTTGAGGTTGCGCAGGAACTCCCGGCCTTCGAAGGAGTCGTGCTCGAGCAGGCGGACGAGCACCACGTAGCCGATCAGCACCGTGTAATAGAGCGGGAATATCCGTAGTGCCCGGCGGATGATGAAGTTCTTCATCGAGACGAAGCCGTTGCGGCGCTTTTCGCGGAGCAGCAGGGTCGTTATCAGGAAGCCGCTGATCACGAAAAAGAGCCAGACCCCGTAGCCACCGTTTTGCAGCAGAGGAACGGAGGGGTAGCCGGCCGCCCCAGTGTGATGCCAGATGACGGCCAGGATGCTCAGGCAGCGCAAGCCGTCGAGCGAGGCAAAGTGCCGAGTCGCTTGGTAAGTCGCAAAGTTACCGGTGGTGGTCACCTAATTACTTTAGCATCTTTGCCAGTCTACGCGCCTTCCTTGTATACTTTTCCATACCGAATTGGAGGTTATACATGAAACTCGTCGTCGCCCTGGCGCTCTGCTTCTTGGCCGCTGGCTGTGCAAAAGAAAAAGAAGAACCCAAGGTCAGCGCGCCGTCTTCGCTCTTCGAAGCCGCCGACCTGCAGGCCGGCTCGCCCTTTCAGCTGACTGCCGCCGAGATCGCCAACGAGGTTTCCTATGCTACGGCGAACCTGGCGCCGGACTCCGACGACTCGACCAGCCTCACGGAGACCGAGAACGATCCCGGCGAGTCTTGCGCCGAAAAAAAGAGCGATGCGCTCGCTTATTCCGCCGACAAGGCGAACGCGGTGATCGACGCCACGATCGACCTGAAGGACTGTGGGATGCTCGACTCCCAGGCGGGAGCGACGCTGACTTACAGCGTCGCCGAAGCGAAGCTCCTCCAGTGGTTCGGTTGCAAGAACGACGACATCGAAGATCTCGACGGGGTCACCATCGCCGCATCGCAGGACAAGGACCTTTCCTTCGCCTACTGCAAATCCGAAGAGGACGTGCAGGCGATGTCCAACCTGATCATCGACCTGCAGGGTGAAGGCAAGGACGACGACGGCAACACCGTCTCGGCCAAGATCAAGCTCATCCAGGCGTTCCAAACGATCGACGGCGACCCGTGCGTCGCGACCTATCTAGACGGCAATTGGACCTGGTCCGACGGCTGCCTGGCCGTGCAGCGCATCATCTTCAACGAGGGCGAGCTTTTCGTCAGTGCGACCTACAACGGCATCGTCG
>JAYVBB010000211.1:0-9142 GCA_043750715.1 Pseudomonadota bacterium
TACCGATCACCACAAGCCTCTATTTTGGCCACCGTCGCGCGCTCCGGCGCGCCAGCAGCTGCCGCAGGAAGTCCGGGATCAGCATCAGGGGCATTACGAACCGCCTAAGCCTACATGACCCCAGCGAAAAGAGTGGCCAGGTAATCCAACTTCCTGCGGCAGCTGCTGGCGCGCCGGAGCGCGCGACGGTGGCCAAAATAGAGGCTTGTGGTGATCGGTAGTTGCCAGGCCTCCGAGGGCGTGACAAATCAGTTACTTGGGTTGAAGCCGTCAGCCCGACCACTCCCCGCCTCTTTCCCGCCAAAGCCTGCGTGGCGCTCTAGGTGGATTAAGCGGCCTCGTCTCACTGTGAATAGTAGTGAAACGCCTTCCCGCTCAGGTTCTTCTGAATGGCTGCATCCAGGTAGAAGAGCGCGATCACTTCGGTCTTGAACCCACGCTTGATGTTGAACACCAGCATGTCCGAGTTCTCGAGGGTCTGATACACACCCATTCCGGCGCCGCCTTTTTCGGCGTTCAGGCTGCCCACTTTCCCGCCGTAGCAGCTCTCGAGATAGTCGATGATCGTCTTCAACGGGAAGCAGCCGAAAGGGTCGACCACCGACACGACGGCCACGGCCCCGTCCGTCGCGTACCGGAGAGTTGCATACTCGTGCGACTTCAATTCGATCGCCTGCACCCGTGGCAAATGGTTATAAACCGACACGCCGTTGGCATCGACCGGTGCATCGTAGATGGCGTTGCTAAGAAGTTCCTCGGCGACTCCCTGGCAGCGTTCGTTCACGAACGTCCGCACACGACGGCTTTCGAAGTACTTTCGCATTTCGTCGATAAGATCCCAACGCTTCTCGCTACCGGTCACGCTCCTGACTTCGACTTCAGTTCCGGACATCACGTACTTCTCGAGGCCGAAGATGTCGTCGCTGACCAATTTGCGAATCGTCGTCCCGACGCTTTGGGCGGCTACCTGACGGTCTTCCGAGCTCCGCGAAATCACGTTTTCCAAAAAAGAATACTGACGAACCTTCGCGAGATCGCCCGGTGACGCCAAGCACACCGTCTTCACGGCAGCATTAGTCTCATGCGCGACCTTCGCGAGGTCGATCAGCTCCCAGTTCGTGCACACCATGTCATACGCATGCGCGCCGAGCCGCTGTCTGCCCTCGGCCAGGTCCGACACCACGTGCAGGTCGACGGCGGCCGCTTCGAACGCCGCTTTCGCGACGCCTCTTTGCTCCTGGTCGCTGTCAGCCAGGAGAACCAGCATCTTTTTCGAGGCTCGACCGGAATCCATCAGTCCCCATGACTGTGTAGAATTAGAAGCTTAGTTTACCGGCAAGGGCGGGTCGTGTAAACGTGTCCAAAAACCCAAATGTAGCTTATGATTAGACGATTGAACTTTTTCTGGTTGGACCATGGCTCTTTCGACAGACATCACGACCCGTGGGGATATCACGTACGTCCAATTCGTCGGGTCCATCGACGAACAGTGCGGGGGCGCTTTGACCGGCCTCAGATCCCAGCTCGTCACGGAACAGTCGGTTTTCAACTTTCGTAAAGTCACTCGCGTCAATAGTATCGGCGCGTCGCACTGGATCTCGTTCATGGCTTCGATTGGCGACGACCACACCGTGACTTTTGAGGAATGTTCGCCTTCCATCGTTGCCCAGCTCAACATGGTCCCGAGCTTTGGCGGTCACGCCGAAGTCCTCTCGGTCTGGGCGCCTTATTGCTGCCCCAACTGTGATCACCAGGACCAGCTTCTGCTCACGAAAGGCCTAAATCTGCCGGGAGCCGGCGAACGTGCTCCCAAGCTCATTTGCTCACGCTGCGGGGAGCAAATGGAGTTCGAGGGCTTTGACATGAAGTTCTTCAATTTCGTTCACAACAAGAAGCCCAAAGTGACGCCCCCGTAGGTGGTCGTCTCCCCGAGCTCGGCAGGCTCCGACCCGTCCTCGGACTCCAGCTCCCGAAGCTTCCAATAGTCTCGCGCACCGAGGAGGCCGACCATCCACTGGTCGCCAAATCGCCAATTGAGGAGCGCCGTAGCCGAGGCCGCCACAGGTGCTGTTGCCTTCCAGCCGGAAGGCAACAACGGCTTACCCGCCGCCAGATCAAGGCTCGCGGACCAGATCCGCCCGAGATAAAAAAATTTGGCGCCGGCGAGCGCCACACTCGCGCGCTGCTGCTTCACGGCCGTGTCGGTCGAGTCCTCTGAGCGCGCGAACGTCAGGAAATCCCAGCTCGCGTACCCCACGTGGGGTGCCACGGTCAGCCCGCCTTCGGCGCCTCCGAGCCGGATCCCGACGTCCAGCCCCCCGTTGACGCGATTTGCCGGCACCCCATCAATCGCCAGTATCCTTGCCCGGACATTCGCCCCTAGCGCTAGCACAGCCCCCGGCCATGCTTGGACGTCCACGGTCACCCCTTGCTGCGCCGTTCCCGAGATGGTTCGCCCAAAAGTCTGAGCCTTGTCGCTGTAGTCGAGCGTCGAACTGCCGCCGCCCAAGGCGACGAAGTTGCGCCCGCTCGGTGGTGGCTTGGGCCGTGGCGGCGGCACCTTCGGCGGAGGAGTCGAGCTCGCGATCTGTGGTGCAGGCAAAGGCGCGGGTGCGACTTTGGCTTCCACTCCGAGCGCTCGCGCGCCCGACTGAGCGGCCACCTGCCCCCCGGCCGTCAGTGACCGCACGCGCCAATAGTAAGTTCCTCCGTCCGCCAGCGTCAGATCCACGGCACCGCCCGACGTCTCCTTCTTCTCGACCACGTTTTTGAAGCTCTTCTCCTTGGCGATCTCGATCACATATTTGTCCAGCCCCGGCGCTCCCTTCCACCGAAAGCTCGTCGTCGCGCCCGCTTTCACCTTCGCTCCGATTGCCGGCGTGATCAGTTTCAACGCCGGATAAGAAACCTTAAGCGGGGCGGGGTTCGAAAACACTGACGCCGTCCCTTCCGCGTCGATCGCCTGTACGCGGTAAAAGAATCCGCCCACCTCCGGCGCCGTCCAAAGGTACGCCGTCCCCTCGGTCTGCTGATCCAGAACGATTTTCTGAAATGCCTCGTCCCGCGAAACCTGGAGCCTGTACTTGGCCGCGTTCTCGACGCCGGGCCACGTCACCCGCGCTCGCGCCCCCCCTTGCGCATACGCCGTCTCCTCGAAGATCCGGCGCCAGTTCCATCCCGATCCTTCCGTCTCGCCCCACTCGATCAAAACTTCTCGCGGCGGCAGCGTCGGCGGTTGAAGGACGGGTTTCACCAGCACGCGGAGCGGTCTCACCTCGCTTCGCAGCGGCTCGTCGCCTTCCTTCATGGCAACCGACGCGCGCCAGAAATAATCTCCTGTCACCCATTCGGACACTGCGTGCTCAGGAGCCGTCGTCTGAAACTTCCGGACGCTTTTCGCGAAATTTTTTTCGCTGGAAACCTCAAGCTCGTATCCATAAGCCCCGGGCACCGCCGACCACCGGAATACGACCGGTGACTCCGCGCCTTTGACCTGAACGGACGCACCCGCGGCCGGCGCCTGGAGCTCCAGCATCGCACCGACAGCGGCGAACCGCCTCGCCTCCGTGTACCCAGAAGTCTGGCCGAACACATCCGTGACCTGCGCCCGCCACCAATACGTCGTCATGTCGGGTGGCGTCCAACGCTTTCGCAGCGCCTTCGCCGACAATTTCTCGAGCGCACCGTCGAATGCCTGCGTCCGCGCGATTTCGATCAATAACTCCGCAGCCTCCGGCGCTCCTGAAAACGCGAACAACATATCGGGCCGCCGCTGCGGGTCGAATCCGATCTTTGCTCCGTCAACCGGCTCCAGAACTGTCGGCGGTGGAGGCGGTCCGGCCTTTGCGACCTGAAACGCCCGCTCCGCCGTCCAAACCGACACTCCTCCGTTCCCGTATCGACTCCGGAGCCGGAAGACGAAACTTCCTTCTGGCAGCGAGTCCAAAAGATATGGCGGCCGAGCCAACGTCGCCTGATGGGCCGCCGTCCTTTCGCCACCGGTACCCGACTCAGAAACGGCGACCACCTCGAGCTCCACGGCATTCGATCCATAGGGATTTACCCAGTCGAAGATCGTTTTAGGCTTGCCCCGTCCCAGTTGGTACTGAATCCGCTCCCCTGCTGCCGGTTTCACCACGTCGGGTGGCACCATCGCGATGAAATTGACTCTTCGCGCGTCACTCGAGGCTCTTTCGCCTTGCTTCCCGTCAGTTTTGACGCCCGTAACGCGCCAGTAAAGTTGGCCGACGGGAAGGTCACTCAGCGTCGCCGCCGTGCCGTCCACCTCGACGTTCCTCACCAAGGTCGTAAACAGCGAATCCTGCGAGATCTCCAGCCTCAAATCTTTGACAGGTCGCTGCAAGCTCCACTCGAACGGCACCCGCGCGCCGTCGCCCAAATAGAAATCCGCATTCCACTCCGGAGCCTTCAGCACCACCGTCAACGCCACGGGCTCCGCGACCTTACCGTCTTTGTCGACCGTCGCCGAGTACCGCGCCAGGATCTCTTGGTTCCCGAGAGTCGCCATACCGCTCAACACCGTCACGTCCGCGGAGCCGCCCGGTCGAACGTTGACCACCGCCTCCGACGATCCAGCCTTCACCGTACCGCGCACCCCGTTGACTCGGAACACGACGTCGGCCTCGCTCCGGCCGCTCACGATGTAGACCAGCCCGCGCCGGATCTCGAGCTCGGCGCTCTGCGTCTCCATCTCGAGCACGATCAAGCTATTTTCCTCGACGGTCAATTTGGTGCCGTCGTTGAACGTCACCTTCGCGTACGAGTCCGCGCTTGTGAATACGTTGTCCTGATGCCTGAATTTCTGCCCGGCGACCGCCTCCTCCCAAGCCGGCAACGCCGCGGGCCGACTTTGCACGACGTTGCGGGCCTCCTCCAGCCTCGCGATCTCCGCACCTTGCGATCTCAAACTGACTGGCACGGGCAACGGCTCATCCCGCGCCAAAAGATAGGCAATCACGACAAGCGCCGCGAATCCAACCACGAATACCACGCCGTCCCACCGCCCTATCGCTCCCCACGCGGCCTCGAGCTTCATCGTCGTGGGCACGGCTCTTGCCGTTTGTCCGTCAGCTGACACGGGCGCCAGAGTTTTTGGCCACGTCGTTCCACTGAACGATCACGTAGGTGATGTCGTCGTCCGCTGGTTGCCCTGCAGCGAATGCCTTCGATTCGGCAATCAGCTTGTCACGCAGCTCCTCGGTCGACGCTTCGGCATTCGCCTTGACGACCTTGAGAAAACGCCTCTCGCCCCACTCGACTTCGTCAGCGTTTCGGGACTCGACCAAGCCGTCGGTGTACCAAACCAATCGATCCGCGGACTTCAGCTGAACCTTGTGCTCGGCATACGTCGAGTTCAACGATTCCCCTAGGCACGGGCCTGGATCGCCCATCAGCATATCGATCTCGGTCCCATTCTCGTCGCGACTGCACCGCACCGGCATCTCGTGCGACGCGTTTGAATATGTCAGCTCTCCCGTCTCCAAGTTCAGCATGCTGATGAAGAATGTCATGTTCATTTCGCCCTTGGCGGCATGGTGTATCGCGGCGTTGAGGTCGGTCATGATCGCCGCGGGGGTCAGCGAGTATTTCGGCAACCGCCGATGAATCTGCTGGATCGTCGTGCAACAACTTTGCGCCGCCGCGGTGATCAGCGCGGCCGGTACTCCGTGCCCGGTCGCGTCTCCGATAAGCACGTAAAGACAGTTGCCTTGCTGAAAATATCCCCACCAGTCTCCGCCGCACTCCGACGCCGGTGTATAAAATCCGGCTAGCGAAAACGCCGGACTTTCCGCTTCGTTCGCCGGAAACAAATTGTCCTGCACCACGCGGGCCGTCTCGAGCTCCTTCTCCATCCGCGCCTTGTCCCGAACCTCGCCCATCAGGTCGACGATTTTTCCGGCCATTGCGTTGAACGACGTCGTCAATGTGCCTACTTCGTCCCGAGTCGACGCCACGACCCTGACGCTGAAGTCTCCCGCCGCGATTTTTTTCGTAGCCTCGAACAGACGCTTGATCGGAGTTGTCACCGTCTTGGAGAAGACCATGCTCACCAGGAACGCCAGGATGACCAGGCCAATCGCGAACAAAATGGATTTGTTGACGAGTCGCTGCGTCGCAAGGAATGCGCTCTCGCGGCTGATCTGGGAGATGACGATCAGGTTGCCGGCGTCGATCTTCGAGTAAGCGCTCAGCCAACGCGTTCCGTCCTTCGAATGAAATTCCTTGGCGCCCGTCTTGACGGGGTTTGCCAGGATGCTCGACACGAATTCGGCGTCGGCGACGTTTTCCTTGGTAGCTACCAAATTGACGTTTGGATGGGCGAGGAGGTTGCCGTAGCCGTCGATCAGATACACGGTATGGATCTTCGACCGGGCGAAGATCTTGAGCAGCCTTTCATGCCGGACTAGGCCGAGCAGTAGAATCCCGCTCTTCGGATCGTTCTGGGCCACGACTCTAAGAGCAACTCCAATGAGCGGTATGCCCCCGGGCATAATGGTGTTTTGCAGACGCAATTTGCCTTCGGGTAATGAAGCCGGATCCTGCCTTAGCGCCGCCGTAAGATCGACCAACGCCCGCTCGTCGAGCTCGTGGAGCTCGAAATAGTCCTTCTTGGCCCGCGTCGCGATGGCGTCGCCCAGCTTGCCGTCGGCATACGTATAGATGGAGAGTTCCACCAGATCCCGGTCGGCGTCGAACAGAATCCCAAACAGGCGCGCGACGTCTCCCTTCGCCAGCTCCGTGTCGAAGGTCGCGCCCGCCAGCGAGCTCATGGTCTGCGTGATGCTGCCGAGCAGCGTCTCGGTCTCCGTCGCCAGGGCGTCGGCCACCAGCACGTTCGCCTCGAAGATATAGGCTTCCTTGTCCGCCTCGAAGAGCCGGACGGCCAGCACGAGATAGGTGAACATGGTGCCGACGACGAGGGCGACGATGATCGCCAGAAACTTGTACCGGATCGAGATCATCGGCAGACCACGGCAGCGAGGAGTGGGGATTTTGTATAATTTCAATCTTCCGCTGATTCGTCTGCGGGGTCAACGCCCCCGAGGCCACAGCCCTTGCCCCAACTCTGGGCATCAGGTAAGATACAGACATTACAGCGAAAGGCATACCATGGCTGCCGTCAAGGGCCTGACCTTCAAGGTAGAAGAAAACCCGACTTTGATGCACATGACTTTGGACGGCTCCATGGACGAATACTCCGATTATCCGAGCCTCGCCGACACCAAGGTCGCGTCGCTGACGATTGACTTCTCCGGCATCGGCCGATGCAACTCGATGGGAGTGCTGAAATGGGCGCGCTTTCTGAAGTCGCTGCCAAGGACTCTGTCGCTGCGCCTGACCAGATGCTCGACCGTTCTGATCAAGCAGTTCAATTTTTTCGCTTCATTTACCGATCACCCGGGCCTGACGATCGAGAGCTTCTCCGCCCGGTACTGCTGTCCTCAATGCTCGACCGAGAAGGAGAAGCTCTTGGTGGCGAGCGACGTCAAAGCCAAGGGCCTCGAGTCCACGGCGGTCGGCGACCAGTGCGAGCATTGCCACGTGGACATGGAGCTCGAGGACCGGCCGGACAAGGCCTTTCTCTTTTTGACCCGGATGTGGAAGACCGCCGCCGGCTGAATCGGACCAAGGAGCAGACATGCCGGATCTAAGAATCGAGCAGACCGTAACTGATCAAAAGCAATGCATCAAGGTCCTCGGCAAAATGATCGAGACAGCCGATTACAGTAGCATTGTCGTAGGCCCGTCCGATGCCGCGGAATTCGATTTCAGCGGCGTCACGATGATCAACTCCAAAGGGCTGCAAATCTGGAAGGACTTCATGAAGGGCCTGCCCTTGACCGCACGTTACGCCTACGTGCGCTGCCCCCTCAAGGTCGTCAATCAGCTCAACCTGTTCCCGTCGTTCAAGGGTGGCAAGACCGTCGACGTCGCCTCGTTCTTTGCGCCTTACTTCTGCGAGGCGTGCGACAAGCCGTCGGCTAAGCTGCTCATAACGGCTCAGGACTTCCCCGACGGTCGAATTGGGGCACCGCCCCCGGCAAACTGTCCCGACTGCAAAAAGCCCATGGAGTTCGACGGCAACGCTCAAAAATACTTCCTCTTCCTGAAGCGTCTGATCTAAGTCGGGAGCAAGCCGCGGCGTGTCGAAAATCAAAAAGGCCCTTCTCATCGTCGCCAACTCGGACAAGTCTGAGCCGATCGCTCAGCTTTTGTCCGAACTCGGCTGGCAAGTGACTGTTGCCAACACGACAGTCGCCCTCCGCGAGGTGTTCCGCCGATCGTTCGATTACCATGCCACGTTGATTGATGCACGCCTCCGCGCGGACGATGCCGCGCGGGTCTTGTCGTCCGTATTGACAAAGCTGACCGCGAAAAGCCGCGTCCTCGTTGCCCCGACCTTTCTCGACAAGGAAGCCCTCGATAGACTCGAGAAAGAAGGCTCGATAACCCGGTTGAAACACGACATTTCCGACGTGTCGGGGGTCGTCGCCCAGCTGACGGCGCCCGACCGCGGTAGCGAGCCCGTAAAGTACGACATCAACGTCATCAATTGCTTCGTCTCGTCGACCAACGACGTGCTCGATTACTACGTCGGAGAAAAACCCGAGCACGGCAAAGCGGCAGTGGTTCCGGCGAAGAAGACGCCTATGGGCTTTCTGACCTCGGTCGTCACTTTTCTCGGACCGAGCGAGAAATGCACGGCATCGCTTACCTGCGACCGCGCCTTTATTGTCGACGTCGCCTCCCGTGTCAACGGCACGCCTGCGGCCGAGATCGCTGAGGACCGGCCGGCTCTTTTCGCCACGGCCGAGGAGCTGACCGACCAGATCTTCCACAAGGCGGAGCTGCTTTTGGGCAAGATCGGCTTCGACATGAAGATGGGCGCGATCCAGGTTTACGGGGGTGAGGGCGAGGAAGTGACCGTCCCAAGCACCGTGCCGGTCGTCGTCATTCCCTTCACGCTGAAGCGGAAAAAGTTCACGATCGGCTTCTCGATCGAGAGGCTCTGACGCTCAGCGCGTGTAGCCGGTCTTCTTGCCGGAGGTGGATCCGCGCTGCAAGGCACCGCGGCGAGTGTACGCCGGGGGATTCCGCGGCAACTCGTTGCCCTTGCAGT
>JAYVBB010000212.1:0-6995 GCA_043750715.1 Pseudomonadota bacterium
CGAAGATGCAATGCCAGAAGTGCACCGGACCGGCCGAGTTCGACGGCATCGAGAAGAAGTATTTCATCTTCCTGAAGCCTTAACCGGTCTTCTTCGCATCTTCAGCCAGAGGCAGCGTCACCACGAAACGGGTGTTGGGGCACTTGCGGTCGAGGCTCAGTGTTCCGCCGTGCGCTTCGCAAAGCGACTTCGACACGGATAAGCCGATGCCGGTGCCTTTGCCGACCGGTTTCGTCGTGAAGAAGGGGGCGAACATGCGTTCGGCGACGTCCGCTGGAATGCCGTTGCCGCTGTCGGTGACGCTGAAGGTAAGGGCAGCGGAAGTCTGCTGGAATTCGAGTTTGATCCAGGAGTGGGTTTTGCCGCTGACCTCGTCGTAGGAATTGTTGAGGAGGTTTAGCAGCACCTGCGAGATCTGGGTCGGATGGCAGTGGAGCGGCACCAAGCCCTGGAACTCCGGGACTTCGAAGCTCGTCACGCCGATCTTGATGCGCTGCTCGCAAAGTGCCAGTGTTTCGCGGACTATGTCGCGGAAATCGGCATTTTCCATGGCGTCGTGGCCCTGGTCGCGGGCCAGCGATTGCAAGCCCCGGATGATTTTGTAGATCCGCTGGCTCATCTTGTCGATCAGCTGGACGCTAGAAACGAGCTCGTCGAGCCGTTTCGGGTCGGACGCGATCATGTCGACGATCTCGCAGCGACCGAGAATGACCTGAAGGGGGTTGTTGATCTCGTGCGCGATCGAGCTCGCCATCTCGCCCAGTGACGACATCTTCGACGCCTGGACGATCATCATTTGCTGCTCGGCGATCAGGCGCTCGTTCTTTTTTCGTTCGGAGATGTCCATGGCGACGACGACCGATCGGTGCGTTTCCCCGAAACGGTCGGCCTTCAGCTGCGACTTCGAAGCGAGCACCGGCAGAAGTCTTCCGTCTTTTGCTCTGAGGCGCGTTTCGACTTCGGCGACGTCGCCGCATCGGCGCAGCGAACTCTTGTCGTCCGGAAAAAATCTGCTGAGCGCCTGCCCGACGACGGCCGCCGCCTCGTAACCCAAGAGCTGCAACCCCCGCAGGTTGACTGATTGGACGATGTCGCTGTCGTCCACGACGATCATCACCTCGGTGGTCGAGTTGATGATGTTGTTGACGTACTCGTTGGCGCGGATGACGCGCTCTTCGTTCGCTTTGAGGTCGGTGATGTCCTGCAGCGTGAAGACGTAGGCCAGGTCCTTGCCCTCTCCGGCCCGGCGAAAGCCCATGTCGACCATGATTTTGCGCCGGCTGCGCTTCCTGACGATGACGTTGTGCTCGAACAGCTTCCGGAAGTCGAGGTTCGCCGACGAGTTGAAGATCGAGGTAATGCGCTGGCGGTCCTCGTCGCGGAAGATCTCGGCGAGGTCCATGCCTTCGAGCTCGCTCTTCTCGTACCCCGTCAGCTCTTCCGCTTCGACGTTGATCGAAATGATGCGACCGAGCGGCGGCACCACCACCAGAACGGCGGCGCTCACGTCTTCGAATCGCCCGTCATAGAGCGCCTTTAGCGCACTGGCGGACGTCTTTTTCGTCTTCTTGGCCATAGCCTCCTTTTCGGCGCCCGCCTTCGAAAAATGACGGGGACTCTAGCGCCACGTTGATTTCACGGCGCAAAGCGTCGCTTTTTGCCGGCCTCTCAACGAAGCCGGTCTTCCGGCCCGAATACTTTATTTTCCTTAAGGAAATCCGAAAAAGAAGCATGACCCTCGCCGTCCGTTCCACCAACGACAAGATCGACTTCGCGCTCACGGCGTTGATGGCGGCGATTGCTTTGAGCGTTTCCGCGCTCTTGATAGCGGACGTCAATTTGTTCGTGCGTCCCGCAAACGATCATTCCGAAAGAACGCAAATCGCAAGTCTCGCGGAGACGGCCCCCGGCGTCCGCCGGCGTCCGCACGACCTGCCGGTCTGGGACACGGCGCGGCTCGCGGAGCCGCTCTTTCTCAATGACTTCGTCTTCACCGACGAGAATGCTTCGGCGAAGCTCGCCTTTCTCGACGAATCGACGGTCGAGCTCGGCGAAAATACGCTCGTCGAGGTGCAGCAGGTCGAACAGAACTCGATCCTGAACGTCATCAAAGGCAGCCTGCGGGCGAAAACGGGCCCCGGGAAAGCGGAAATCCTGATCCGCGTGGGCGGCCGGAAGGAAATCATCCGCTCCACGGGCGGCGCCGCGTTCGAGCTCACCGTGCAAAAGGGTAAGCCGGATGTGCTCAAAGTGCTCGCGGGCAAAGCCGAGATCGGCGCATCCAGGATCGCCGTGGTCGCCAATCAAGCCGCAATGATGGCCGAGGATGCACCTGCCACGGTTCAAGCCCTTGCGGTGAGTCTCGCTTCACCGCCTCATGGGGCGACGCTCAAAGACCCCTCCACCTCGGGCGTCGAGCTGGTCTGGATCGGCAATGAAAGACAGTTCCACGTCGAAGTCGCGCGGGATCAAAGCTTTCAAAACATCGTCAAGGATCTCTCAGCAACGGGCAACTCCATCATGACGGGAGCTTTGCCGGCCGGAACCTACTTCTGGAAGGTCGGCGACAGCGAGCACCGGAAGTTCACCATCGACGTTGCGCGGGGTCCTTCGCTTTACCTGCCGGCGGACGGACAGACTGTCAGCGATCTTTCGCCGTCGTTGGGTTGGGAAGCCCTCCGCGACGCCAGGAGTTACGAAGTCGAAGTGGCGAACGACCGGGAGTTCAACCAGCTCGTCTGGTCGGGAAAGAGCGTGACACCTCAGCAACGGGCTGGCGCCATGAAAGACGGGTCTTATTACTGGCGCGTCAAGGCCGCCGGCGCACCCCTCTGGAGCAGCGTCGCGCGGTTCGACGTCAAAGCAGAGGTCGTGGCGCCCGTGCCGCCCCCGTCGCCCAAAGGCAAGCTCAACGCTCCCGTCCTTCCCAAACACTACGATATCGAGCTCCCGCAAAACGAAAAGCGCGGGACCCCTTGGCACTGGCTCAAGACCTTGGTAGAGGCCACGGCCTACGCCGCCGAAGCAGCAAAAGTTCTGAGCTGGGGCATCGTCGAAGGCGCGAGGGGATACGTCGTTGAGATTGCGGCAGATCCCACCTTCGCTCAGAAGCTCGTCACCGAGCGCGTCACCACGCCGGAATGGCAGATCCACGACTTGAACGCCGGCACCTACTATCTTCGCGTCGCTGGCATCGACGAGGCCGGAGAGGCTGGCGCTTTTTCAGAGGCGAGTCAGGTCGTCGTCACGAAAGCGTCGGTCGCAGCAGAACCCGGGCCGGCCCTGGCCGCTCCCCCCAAACCCTTGGCGGCTCCCGTTCTTCTGGCTCCCGTCGACGGCGAAAAGGTGACGCTCACGGGACTGCTTCCCGTGGTCAGCTTCGCATGGAAGGGCGTCTCCGGCGCCGCGGCTTACGCCTTTCAGGTCGCCGCTGACGACGACTTCAAGGACGTCGTCTTCGAGAAAAAAACGCGAGGCCTGGACGTCGGCGCCGAGCTCAAACCTCACGTCTACTTCTGGCGCATGCGGTCGCTTCGAACCGCCTCGGATCCTGGAGCCTGGAGCAAAGCGAACCGCTTCGAGGTGATTCACACCGTCCCGGGCAAACCCGAGCCCGAACCCCCGCCCCCACAGCCGCCACCTTCCCTGACGGAGCTGGTACCCAAGCTCAAACCGGAGCACGGACGGTTCAGCGCGGCCTTCGCCCCGAGCCGCTACCGCTACGAAAGCACCGGAAGCGATCCGGAGACGAAGATCGACGCCAGGCTCTTCAATTCCCAGGCGCTGGCCGGCACGGTATCGCTTCGTCCAGGACTCGCACTCGAAGGCGGATTCCGTCGCACCGCGACCGTGCTCTTCCGAAACTCCGAAGGCGACGATCCACAGGGCCAGAGTGCGCTGAAGATCGCGCCGTACCTTGCCCAACTCTCCGCTCGCTGGCGTCTCGGTGACGACCTGACGCCTTGGGCGCCCTTTCTGGACCTCGCTCCCGGATACCAAAGCCTCGGCGTAGTCCACTTCTCGCGGAACGCCGACCAGACGATCGACGCGAAGACCCGCCGCGTGCAGGGACCCATGCTGACGCTCGCCGGCGGAGTCCGGGTCGACCAGACCTTCGGCTTCCGCCTCGGCGCTTCCGGTTCCGCCCACGGCTACCGGATCTTTGCCCTCGCCAATCGGGATTTCGCGACGCCGGGCCTGGGCGTCGAATTCGGTCTGGAAACGAGCAAAGAAAAAACCGAGGTCACCGTCCTGACGCAGACTTTGATCCTCGGTCTTGGCTACAACTACTGAGTCTTAGAAGAAGAGCACTTCGCCCGCGGCGACCGAGCCGCCTTCTTCCCCGCCTTCCTTCTGAGCTTCGTCCGTCTTCGCGGCGTCCGGAGTCTTTTTCGCTTCCGTCATCTTGGTGACGGTGGCCGGCTTATGCCCCGAAGCGGGAGCCTTGGCGGGCGCGGCTTTCGTGGAGGTGAGAATCGGCGTCGTGGCGGTCGATTTCGGACCTCCCGCGAGGCCGGCGGCACTGAGTCGGACGACGACGTCGTCGGCGTAGGAACCGATCTGTTTCAAAGGCGCCATCGCCGTTTCGATCTCCTGGCGGGTGACGTCCTGGAACTGCAGGCTCATAATGATTTGATCGATGTTGTGCGCAACGCTCTCGGAGCTCACTACAGAGCTCTCGACGAGCTTCGAGAACACCGTGGTCGAATCCTTCGCCGAGACGACGAGCGACTGGACGGCGGTGTCGACGTGCTCTTTCTTGGATTTCGTCTTCTGCAGGTTTTCCGTCAGCGAGTGCGAGATCTCGGCGACGGAGTCGTTGACCTTGCCGACGATCTGGGTGATGTCGCTCGACGCCTGGTTGGTCCGGTCGGAGAGCTTTCTGACCTCCTCGGCTACGACGCTGAAGCCCCTTCCGTGCTCGCCGGCTCGGGCGGCTTCGATGGCGGCGTTGAGCGCGAGCAGGTTGGTCTGGTAGGAGATGTACTGAATGTCTTCGGTGATCTTGTTGATCGTTGCAGTGTTCTCGAGAATCATTTCGATCGACTTCGAATACTCGACGTTGAGGCGGCTGTTCTCTTCGAGCATCTCGGTCATCTCTTTGAGGAGCTGCAAGGCGCGCGACAGAACGGACGAGAGCGACGGGCGCTCGCGGCCTTCGGAGTCGGTGACGGATTTGCCCGAAAATTGCTTGCTGATCTCGTTCGACTCGGCCAGGTGCTCCTGGGCTTTGTCGTAGATGTATTTGACCTTGTCGCCGATCTCGATCGCGCTCTTTTCCGTGTGCTCGATGACGGTCGACAGCTGGCGTTCGATGCGGGGCACAAGCTCGCCGATGCGGCGCATCAGGCTTTGCTGGGCGACGAGGTACTCGTCGCGTTCGCTGAGCTGGCTTTCGAGATTTCTGAGGCTGGTCTGCATTGCGCCGGCCTGATTGGCGACCTCTTCGCTGCGATTGCCGGCTCCGGCGATGCGCAGGTGGGCCGCTTGCTCGACGGCATCCGCTTTCGCCTTACGCTCGTTCATCAATTGGTCTTTGAGACGGTCGTTTTCGCGCTGAACCTGCGTCAGGCGTTCGTTCACGTCGTGCAGCGCCACTTGGGCGTTGCTGCGTCCACCCTGCTCGACAGGGCGGCGTTCCGCCACCTCGCGGCGCAGCCGGTCGAGTTCCTTGCGCTCTTCGCCCGGGGCTTCCTCGCCGGAGGCCGACGCCGCCGTGAGGACGCAGAGTCCCCAAAGCAGAATGCCGAAGAGCGGCAGGAGCAGTCCCGGCAGACCCACGGCAGGTCCGAAGACCACACCGAGCGCCGGAATTCCGGCGATGGCACCGACCAGGAGATAATTTTGGAAAAGACGCTTCGACATGACCGTGACCCCTGAGCAAAGGTGTCCTATTTCTCTTCTATGGTTTCGGCACCTTCCGTCGGGTCTTTAGACGACCGGGGCGGCGCCGGAACTAGGGGAGCGAAACGGTTCGCCTAGGGTCGGTTTTTTGCGCTTTTTTCTACTTTGCCGGAAAGGCGCCGCCGAAGCTGATTCCCTGGCGCACGTAAGCCAGCGGCGCTTTGTCGTCGAAGTGGGCTTCGTCGCCCTGCCGCGAGACGCCGAGCTTTTGCCAAAGCAGCGCCAGGTCTTCCGCTGCGGGAGCGTCCTTCATCCGGGCGTAGAGCGGCGCGAGCACTTTCAGGCCCACGGCTTTGTCGGCCCTAGCCAGGACGTCATCGACGTCCCAACGCTCCTCGATGGACCCGCCGACTTTCAGTACGCCTTTCAGGGCGTCTTCGAGGCCCAGTCTGCCCTTGGTCTGGGTACGGATTTCGACGTCGGCGAGCAGGAAGAACAAGGCGCCGCCCCAATAGGTGCGCCCCCATGTCCGGGTATTGTCCAGGCCGCGGTCACCCGCCTCCGGAAGGCCTTGCGGAATCCCGACCAGGATGTCGGACCAGACGTGTTCGGCCTTCATTTCTTTGGAGCGGATCCGGGCAAGGGGTTCGACGTAGGTCGCCAAACCCTCCTCGAGCCAATGATGGTTCCAGCGCACGTTCGGCATCGCGAGATGCACCATTTCGTGCGTCATGACCCAGTCCCGCGCCAGATCCTTGGTCGTCGCTTTGAGAGCCAGCGGCACGAAGATCGCCGCTCCGCCAAAGCCGAGCGTCATGCCGGACCCACGGCCGTCTCCCGCCCGCGGTCTGAGATAAATCATGGCGTGTTCGACGGGGAAGCGTCCAAAATAGGCGGTCACCGCGTCTGCGGCCCGCTTCACCCAGGCGAGGATCTCGGGGTCCTTCAGCTCGAATTTCACGGGCGAGAGCGCCACGTCGATGCGGGCGCCGCCGATCCTCAACGTTTTCACGCGAGCAGGGCCGAAGAAGGCGGGCGACAGATCGTCGGCGAATTCGCTCCGGAAGAAGTAAGTCCCGTCTTTTCCGAGCGGCAGACCCGTCACGAAGACCGTCGGTGCCGTTGCGCTGACGTGGAGATCGGACGTCTCG
>JAYVBB010000213.1:0-6171 GCA_043750715.1 Pseudomonadota bacterium
TGAAGGTGGACGTTCAGGATCTTGACTGCGACTTCTACGTCTTCTCCGGCCACAAAGTGTTCGGGCCCACCGGCATCGGCGTACTGTATGGCAGAGAGCGATTACTGGAGGCCATGCCGCCCTGGAAGGGCACCGGCACCCACGAATCGCTCGTCCAGGCGACCAACTTCGTCGAGACGGTGGAAAGCCGGCAGGGTTTGAAAATCGCCTGCCCGGAAGAGATTGCGTGGCGCATGGGTTACATCAAGACCGAAGATTTGCAAAAACTCGCGGGCGAGCTCGCGAAGAGCGGCTACGGCAAGTATTTGATCGACCTGATCGAGCGGGAGCAGAAGTGAAAGTCGAGAAGACCTCCATTCCCGGAGTGCTCGTCTGCGAGCCGAAGGTCTTCGGCGACGACCGCGGCTACTTCTTCGAGACGTGGAACCGGGCGCGGTACGAAGAGGCCGGGATTCGTGGCCAATTCGTGCAGGACAACGTCTCGTATTCGAGGCACGGAATCCTCCGTGGCCTCCACATCCAAAACCCGAGCCCCCAGGGCAAGCTAGTCGGCGTGTTGAAAGGGGAAGTCTTCGACGTCGCCGTCGACCTCCGGCGCGACTCGCCGACCTTCGGCAAATGGTTCGGCTCGATCCTCAGCGCCGGCAACCGGAAACAGCTCTACCTACCTCCCGGCATCGCCCACGGCTTCGCCGTCACCGGCGAGGACGCCATGTTCCAGTACAAATGCACGGATTTCTACAGCCCCGCGAGCGAGTTCACGCTGGCCTGGGACGATCCCGACGTCGGCGTCGTCTGGCCGCTGAAGAATCCGACGCTTTCTGCCAAAGATAAGGTCGGCCTCCGCTTAAAAGACCTGGCGAAGGACCGTCTGGTGCCCTTCGCATGATCCTGCTCACCGGCGTCAACGGCCAGGTCGGAAGCCATCTGGTGCGTAAACTCTCCCGCTTCGGAGCCGTCAAGGCGGTCGACGCCGCCGCCGTCGATTTTCGCGACGAAGAGGCGCTGAGGCGGCTCGTCCGCGACACCAAACCCAAGATCATCGTGAACCCCGCGGCCTATACAGCCGTCGACAAGGCCGAAAGCGAGGCGGAAGTCGCGCGGCTCGTCAACGGCGTCGCGCCGCGGATCCTCGCCGAAGAAGCGAAAGCGCTCGGCGCCCTCCTGATCCATTTTTCAACCGACTACGTGCTTCCCGGGGTAGGCTCCTCCCCCCAGAAGGAGACGGAGCCGACCGGACCGCTGAATTGCTACGGCCGGACCAAGCTCGAAGGCGAGCAGGGCGTGCAGGCTTCGGGCGCCCAAGCGACGATTCTCCGCACCTCCTGGGTGTTCAGCAGCCACGGAGCCAACTTCGTCAAGACGATGCTCCGGCTTGGCGCCGAGAAAGACGAGCTCAAGGTCGTCGCCGACCAGATCGGCGCGCCGACGTCGGCCACCTGCCTCGCCGACGCGACGGTCAAGGTCATCGCCACCGCTTTGAGTCAGGGCAACGAAGCAGCCATCGGCCTCTTCAACGTCGCCTGCCGGGGCGAGACGAGCTGGCACGGCTTCACGACCGAGATCCACCGCCTGGCGAAAGAGGTGGGACTGCCGATCAAGACGAAGGTGATCCACCCGATCACGACGGCCGAGTACCCGACGCCGGCCGTGCGGCTCAGAAACTCGCGGTTCGACCTCGCGAAGTTCACGAAAACCTTCCGCCATGAGCTGCCGACCTGGCAGTCGGAGCTCGCCCAGGTCATCAAAGAGCTGGCAGGTACTTCGCCGCAAGCATGATGCACAGCGCGGACAGGCTGTGGTCGATCTCGCCCGTGCGGACCATTTGATCCAGCGCCGCGAAGTCGTGGATTTCGACTTCGATGCGCTCCTCGGCGTCGGGAAAGTGCTTCCGGTCGGGGTTGAGGTGGCAATTCAGTGCCAGGAAGTAGTGGCAGCGGTTGGTCATGATCGCGGGGTTGGGGTTCATCACGGCCAGGGGAAGCAACCGTTGCGTCGTGAATCCGGTTTCTTCCTCGAGCTCCCTGAGGGCGGCCATCGTCGGGTCTTTTTCGTGGCGGTCGATCATCCCGCCGGGCGTTTCGAGGACTTTCTTCATGGATCCCGGGCGCGCCTGACGGATCATGATCGCCTTGCGGTTGGTGGTCACCGCGAGAACGTTCACCCAGTCGGCGCAGTCCAGCCGGTAATAGGGGTGCCCGACGGACTTGCCGTCCCGGGTAAGGTCCAATTCTTCCACCGAGAACGGGTGGGTCTTCAGAACGATCTTTTTCGACACGAGCTCCATGGGAACTCCTAGGACAGCTTGGCGGTGACGAATTCAGCGGTGAGTCCCGCCGCGGAAGCGAAGTTCTGACGCCACTCGCCGTGGGAGTCGGCGCCGACGGCGTTGGTCACCGCCAGGATCACGGAAAGACTCTGCGCGGTCTGGGCGATCTCGCCGATGCACGAATAAAGCTCGAGATTCTCCACGACTGAATCGGCCGCCATGCCGTCGGGCAGCTTGCCGACGAGGCTGATCGCGGGGGAGCAAAGCACCCGCTTCGCGGCAAGATTTCTGGCGAAGGCGTGCGGTTCGGGCAGGGATATCGGCGGCGCCGTGTCCTTGACCGTGTAGGAGAAGCCGAGGCGTTCGCAGGTCGGGGCCCAGAGCACCTCGGAGGCGCGGATCAAACAGACTTTCGAGAAGGAGCCGAACGTTCCGCAGGTGCCGACGAAGATGACGTCCCGGCCGCGGCAAGCTTCACCGAGCGCTTTGGCGCGCTTGGCGGCGTTGATGGCGCCGATGCCGGTCAGCTTCGTCTCGGGAGTGTGTCCTCGCTGCTGGAGCGAATTGGTCAAGGGATCCAGCTCGAACTTCGCGGCGGCGATGAGAATCGGATTCAACGTCGACCTGCTAAACCAAATGGATTTTGACCGTGACCACCGGCTTCTTTTTTAGCACCTGGAAAAGATGCCGTCTAAGGAATACACGCGCTTCTTCCAGGATGTGAGCGACGTCGGCTCCCCCGTCCTGGCAAAGGCGCGAGACCTGCGACGCGATTTTTTCGGCCATTTGTGGCAGCCAGCGCTCGCCTTCGGCCTCCGGCAACTTGAGGCCGGTGAGATCGATGGCAACGGGCGCAAGCCAGGTTTTGCGGCGCCGGTCGTAGACGCCCGTGACGAGGGCCGAGCCGAACTCGCCGATTCTGAGTCTCTCCCTAAGCATTTCGTTGGACAGCAACACGCCCGAATCGGCGTCGAGGTACGAAAGCGTGACATCGACCTTGCCGACGTGAGAGACCCCGGACTTCGAACAGTCGAGCACGTCGCCCGTTTCGACGAGGCTCGGCACCGAGCCCGCCTTCTCACCCCGTTGCAGGTTGGCGCGGAGCTGGCTGAAGGCGCCGTGCACCGGCGCGAAGTACTTCGGCTTCAGCGCCTCGTGCAGGAGATTCAGGTCCCCTTGATAGGCGTGGCCGCTGACGTGAATCCCGGGCACCTCGCGTGCCGTGATGACTTTGACGCCCATCCGCTGCAGGTTGTTCAGGACCGTCAAGATCGCCTTCTCGTTCCCGGGAATGATCCGGGAGGAGAGGATCACCGTGTCGCCTTCGCGCGCGGCGAACGCCTTGTGTTCGCCTTGGGAGATCCGCGCCAGCGCGGCACGCCATTCGCCCTGGCAGCCTGTCGCGAGTACGACGATACGCCGGCGGGGGAACTTCGAAACCTGGTCCGGATCGATCCGCAGCTCGGCCGGTAGCTCGTAGATGCCGAGCGTTTTGGCGATGGAAAGCGTCGTTTCGACGCCATTGCCGACGACGAGGAGTTTCCTCCCGGATGCCAGCGCCGCGTCGGCGATGGTCTTGAGGCGAGCCAGATTGCTCGAGAACGTCGTCAGGATCACGGCCTCGGGGGCTGCCTGCAGCAGCTCCGTGAGGGGCTTCAGCACCGTTGATTCGCCCGGACAGTTGCCGGCCTTCTCGGCGTTGGTCGAGTCGGCAAGGAGCAGGTCGACGCCTTCGCGGCCCAGCGCTCTGAGCCTGGACCAATCGGCCGGTGCCTCGAGAAGCGGGTGGTCGTCGAACTTGAAATCGCCGGTATGAAAGACGTTCAGCTGCGGCGTGCGGATGAACAGCGCGCAGGTGTGCGGGATCGAATGGTTCATGTGCACGAATTCGACGTCGAAGCCTTCCGTCCGGATCCGGTCGCCGGCTTCGAGCGTCGTGACGTTGTACTTGCCGATGTCCTCGCCGAGCCGCGCCAGCTTGTTGCGGAGGAGCTCGACGGCCCAGGCCGTGGCGTAAACAGGCGCCGGCCACCGCCGCAGAATGTGCGGAAGCGCCCCAAGGTGGTCTTCGTGACCGTGGGTGATGATGTAGGAGTAGACGCCACCGGCTTCGGCGAAGTGGGGGTCGACATCCGGAAGCACGGCATCGATGCCGAGGCGGTACGGCTCGGGGAACTTCACGCCGCAGTCGACGACGAAGAGCCGGCCCTGCGAGAAGTAGCCGGTGAGGTTCATGCCGAATTCGCCGCAGCCGCCGAGCGGAATGATGCGGAGCGTCTTGGGGTCTGGCGAAGCCTTGAATAAACCGGTCATCTTAGCCTTTGGCCGGGGCGAACTCGAATGGATAGCTGACCTCGACACTGCCGCGCCGCGGCCTCGGGAAGCGCCACGTGCTAATTTTCTGGCGAATGCAGGTCGCCATGCGTTGATCTTTGATACCGGTCGAGAGCAGCGCCACGTCGGAGATGAAGCCGCGGGAATCGATGCGCCAGCGCCATTCCATGGTTCCCGACGCGTCTTCGTTGCGGCGCAGCGCCAGCTCGTAGCAAAGCTGCAGCTGGTATTTGTTCTCGCGAATGAACGACTCGACCACGTTCGGGTCGATCTGGCCGATGAGCGGTTCCTTGATGATCGCGGCGGAGGGGCCGGACTTCTGGGGAATGCCGTATTCCGAGCCGCGCAGCTGGTAGATCTTCTCGTCGAGCGCCATTAGATCGACGCCGCCCGCAAAAGAAGCGAACTTGGCGCCGGCCGGAATCTCGATGGGAGGAGCGCCAGCGGCGTTCAGAAGCTCTTCGGCCTTGCGGTTGCGGTTCATGCGGCGCTGCATCTTTTCGGCGCGTTTGCTCAGGGCGTCGGACTCCGCGTACATCATCTCTTCGTCGGTGAACTTCTGCCAGGGCCGGATCTGCGAGAGGTACTCCTTGGTGCGGTCGTCCTGCTTCGTCAGGTTCTTGTACTCCTCGTAGGAGTATTCCGGATCCTTCGGGAAGGTCAGCATGATCTCGCGCTTGGCCTTGAGGTCCTGTTCCAGGCCCTCCTGCATGATCCCGATCTTGTCGATGACGCGCATCATGGCGCCGCTCATCGTCTCGCCGACGACGGCGGGGACCGGGAAGACCGCGGACCCGGCCTTCATCGCCTGGAGGCGGTCGGTTTCCTGCTGCAACCGCACTTTTTCGGCGGAGGCGGCGCGGGCAGCCTGGTGGAGCCCTTGGTACATCTCGACCGTCGTCGGGAGCAGCATGGAGTTGTCGCCGCCGGGCCAACCCATCATCGCGGCAGTGAAGGCCTGGTAGTACTCCATCACCGAGCGGGTGTTCTGCTTCCGGTCGAGGCCGGTCTGCAGCGCCTCGGGTCCGGTTCTCAAGTGCGTGGGCGCGATGAACGGCAGCATGAAGGGCTCGCCGATCTGCTCGATGCGCGTCGGCCGATGGATCGGGCGCTTGTAAAGCCCGAGTCCCGCGCCGCCGAGAATGATCGCGGTCATCACGGTCGCGAGCAGGATGCCGCGCTTTTCCTCGACCGACGGGAAGAACAGGTTGATCAGCCCGCGCCGGTAGCGGGAATCGGTGCCGCGAAGGGTCGCCGCCTTCTTCGTCTTCTTGTGCGGGATCAGTTTCACCATGATCCGGAGATCGTCGTGCGTGATGCTCGCGTAGTCGCCCTTGCCGATCGGCAGCGTCTGACGCCCGCGATCGCCGCGCGCGATGTGGACGAGCGCGCCCCGGGACGTGCAGAAGCCTTCCCACTCGTGGTCGACGATCAACGTCACGCCGCTTCCCGAGCGGCGGAGGAACTCGAGCTTGCCCTGCGGAATCCGGTAGTGGGGCAGCGCGAACTCGCCGTCGCTAGCCGACGTCAGGGCGAGCGTGCCGACCCGCGACAGCGGCTTCACCTTG
>JAYVBB010000214.1:0-1892 GCA_043750715.1 Pseudomonadota bacterium
GGGCGGGGGCGCGTGAAAATGACGTTTTTCGTCGCCGTGATCGACGGACGCACGGGCGAAATCCAGTACTCCAACGCCTCGCACGAACTTCCGATCATCTGCCGCTCGGGACCGGACGACGCCAACCAGCTCGACAGCTTCGACTCCAAACCGGATCCGTGCCTCGGAGAAAGCCTAGAGACCGTTTACCGCGAATACCGGGGGGTACTCCGCGCAAACGACGCGATGGTGCTCTACACTGACGGCCTCCTCGAATGCCGGAGCCCGGACGACGAGGAGTTCGGCGAGCGCCGGCTGACGCGCCAACTCACCCAGGTCTCCGAAGGCGGCGCCGCCGAAATCAAAGGCCGCCTCGTCACGGCCGCGACCGAGTTCTACAAGAAGCCGGTGCAGGAAGATGACATCACGTTGGTCGTCGTCAAACGTCAGAGAGCCGAGCAAGCGGTGAAGGTGGCCAGTTGAAACCAGTGCGCGTCGCCAGTCCCGACCACTCCCTGCTCCAGCTCGTCGCCGGAGCGCTGGATCAGGACGCCTACGACATCCGGGAAGTCACGACCTCTTCGGAGCTCGCCCTGACGAAAAAAGGCGAATGTCTGGTCGTCGATGAAAAACTACTGGCCCAGGACGACGCCCTCAAAGCCAAAGTCCTCAGCAGCCCGTCGGTCGTGCTGATTTCCAGAAGCGACCCGGCACAAAGTCTGAAAATCCTCGCCGACTACCCGAGCGTGCAGCACGTCCTGATGCGCGACGGCGTCTTCCTGCCGCGCCAGATCGTGACGACGCTGGCTCAGATCACCAGCGGCATGGCGACGGACGTGTCATCCTACCTGGCGCCCGGTGCTGCCGTGACGACGGTCAGGTTGCGCGCGACCGCAGAAAAGGCCGCCTTGCTCGACCGCATGCAGGAAGCGGCGGCGGCGACCGGCGGAGTCTCGGAGCTGACGGCCGTCATCGGCACGGTTGCTTCGGAGCTTATTCTCAACGCTTTCTTCCACGCCCCCGTGGACCCGAAGACCAAGCAGGCCAAGTACCGGGACAAGCCTCGCGACGCGGTGCTGAAGCTTTCGGCAGCCGAGCAGATCGACGTCGGATTTGGTCACGACGATCAAGTCTTCGTCATCAGCGTACGCGACCCCTTCGGCTCGCTCACGCGTGAAGCTCTCATTTCGAACTTCGTGCGCTCGGCTAAGGGCGGCGACACGCAGATCAAAATGAAGACACCCGGGGCCGGCGTCGGCCTTTACATGGTGTTCTGCTCGAGCCATCTTTTGGACGTGCACGTGACTCCGGAGAAAGCTACCGTCATGACGGCCGTCATCGGGGTCGCCAAACGCTTCCGCGACCTCGAGAAGTTCGGCAACTCGTTCAATTACTTCGAAGCAGGGAGAGCCGGATGAGCACGCTAGCCGCCGTCCAGACCGCCGACGGCCAAGGCGGAGCGGTCTTGACGCTGTCCGGACAGATCGACGAAGCCGCCGACTACGGCAAGATCGACCTCAGAGGTCTCAAGCGGATCGCCTTCGACTTCGAGAAGATCAAGCTCATCAACTCGACGGGCCTGCAGCGTTGGATCAAGTTCCTGGGCGGCATCGACCCGAAGGTCGAGATCGCCTTCGTGCGTTGCGCGATCCGGGTCATCACGCAAATCAACATGTTCCCCGGCTTCACTGCCGGCAGGACCGTGAAGATCGAGTCTTTCTTCGCCCCTTACTTCTGCGAGGCCTGCGACAAATCCCAGGACCTTCTGCTCGAGCGCGACAAACACTTCCCAGATCCCGCGAAAGTCGTCGCACCGAAGATGCAATGCCAGAAGTGCACCGGACCGGCCGAGTTCGACGGCATCGAGAAGAAGTATTTCATCTTCCTGAAGCCTTAACCGGTCTTCTTCGCAT
>JAYVBB010000215.1:0-1970 GCA_043750715.1 Pseudomonadota bacterium
GACTACCAACGCAAAGTCCAGTACGTGAAATTCATGGGCACGACCCGTGAAATCACGCACCCGATGCTCCTCGTCAAACCCGCGCACGGCAACGTCGTCGCGCTGGAGACGAAGAACGGCGCCATGTGGATGCTCCAGCGCATGGAGGAGTCGCTCTTCAACAGCAACGCCGCCATCATCAGCCAGGGCTTCAACGGCCTCGACGCGCAGCTCCGCACGGGCTTCGCCGACAGCGACACCGCGGGCGACGGCCTGCCGGACGTCTCGGTCGAGCACGAGCTGGACCTTCGCGGTCGCACGCTGACGGAAGGCGTTTTCGCGGAGGTCTCCCGGATCCTCCTCGACAACTACATGTACCCGACGCATTGCTACCTGAACCACGTCAACCACCGCGACTACAACGTCCAGTTCTTCTCGAAGGGCCGCTACGGCCTTCCGGTCGGCGGCGACGACATGACCACGGGCTTCGACTCCCGCAAGGTCAAGACCGCGGGCGGCACGGTTCAGCTCCGTCCGAACGTCTTCCTGCGCATCGACCAGACGGCGCCGACTTCGGCCGACAACGCCTCGGCTCCGACCGCGCCGGCCTCGGCCACGGTCGCGGTGCAAGCGAAGTCCACGTCGCGCGGCTTCAAAGCCGACGAATTCGCGAGCTACGTCTACCAAGTCACGGCGATCAGCCGCAACGGTGAGTCGGCCCCGACGGCCGGCAGCGCCACGGCAATCGTCGCGGTTCTCGGCGCGAGCGACGAAGTCCAGATCACGATCGCTCGCGGCGCGGTCTCGGGCAACGACCTCACGCAGGGCTACCGCGTCTACCGGACCCGCAAGGAAGACGGCATCACCGGCAAGAAGTATCTCGTCGCCGAGATCGCTTCCGCCGGCACCTCGACCGTCTTTCTCGACGGCAACGAGAGCCTGCCGGGTCTCGGCAAAGCCTACGTCGGGCAGATGGACGAGACCGTGCTCACGCTGCGCGAGTTGAGCCCCATGCTCAAATTCCCGCTGGCGACGGTTGCCTCGTCCATTCGTTGGATGCAGCTCTACTACAACACGCCGATCATCTTCCGCCCGCGCGGCTGGGTGATCATCAAGAACATCGGTCGTCTGAAAGTGCCCGAGCTGGGATGATCTGAGGCCAAAACCTGATTGATCGATCGGGGGGAGGGGCCTTTCCAAGCCCTTCCCCCTTCCACTTCAAGGAGCCATCACGTGAAACTGCAGGACAAATCCTACGCCGGCCAGACCCTCGCGGTCGCAGGCGGTATGGTTCTGGTCGATGCCGACGGCAATTGCGAGGTCGACGACGCGACGGGTAAACAGCTCGCAGCCATCGGCTTCAAGTCCGCCTTCCGCAAAGATGTGAAGCTCGAGCCGGTCGCCCCTGCCGTCATCCAGACGGAAGTCACCGACGAGGACAAGGGCCAGACCGACGACGAAGACGAGCGCACCTACGACGAAGACAAGTCGGTCGAAGCGGCCGAAGAAGCTCCCGACGAGGAAGAGCCGGCCTCCGAGCCCGCGACGTCGGATGCGCCCGACAAGACGTTCAAAAAGAATCCGGGCCGCGGTCGCACCGGCAAGAAGGGATAAGCCATGACGGTCGAGTTTAAAGACGGGATCCCCTCGGCCGATGAGGTCGCCTTCAGCGAGCATTCCGCTCCGGCGAAGGCGAAGAAGACGATCGAGGTCTCTCCGTTCTTCCCGGCGCACGCGGATGAGCCACGCACGGCCGATCCGCTCAACGGCGCCTTGACCGGAGCCTCCTTCGAATTCGAGGTCGAGCAGGAGAAGGCCTACCGCCTGATCGCCTCGAGTCCGTTCCATTTCCGCATGTCGTTCGAATCGTCGCCGGCGGAAGTCACCGACATCTACCAGCCGGCTGACGTGCCGTTGATCGTGAGGACGGGACCATGGAATCGGATCAGCGCAATCGTGGCGACGGGAGCATCGGACGGGATCATCCAGGC
>JAYVBB010000216.1:0-8611 GCA_043750715.1 Pseudomonadota bacterium
GGCAACGCCGCCGCGCGCCACCGCCCGCGTCCGGAAGTTCCGGACCGCGCGCTGATTTTTTAGGTTTTTTTGAAATCTTTCCAAAGTCATCTCGGCGGCTTCCTGCCGCCCGGAACATATTTCCCTACAGCTTTGCCTTCAGGCTCCGATCCCTTCGCTAGGTGGAACCGCCACCTGGGTCCAAGGAGGGTCCTCATATGCGTATCAATGGAATGGGGCCGGGCATCGCCGGCGCGCCGGACACGGGTTCGAACTCCATGGTCGATCAGATCATGGAAGTCGAGCGCATCCCGCTCAAACAGGCGGAAGCGCGCAAGGGCCGCGTCGTCCAGGAAAAAAACGAATACTCCTCGCTTGGCACCATGCTGGGCGAGCTCGGCACCGCGGCCGACGGCATCAAGATGCCTTCGGGCTTTCGCGCCATGCAGTTCGAGTCGTCTCACCCTGAAATTCTCGACGGCATGGTCGACGGCGCCGCGGAAATCGGCAGCTACGAATTCGAAGTGAAAGGCCTCGCGCAGGCCGACAAATACCTCGACGTGGGCTTCCCCGACAAAGACAAGACTCACGTGGGCTTCGGCTACATGAGCATAGGCCGCGAAGACGGCAAAGACATGGACATTCAGATCGATCCGGGCTCGACGCTGCAAGACGTCGTCGCCAAGGTCAACTCGTCCGGCGCCGGCGTCAAGGCTCAGATCGTCAACACGGGTATCAGCGAAGACCCTTTCCGTCTGATGATCACCAGCGAGAAGACGGGTGAAGCGGCGAAGGTCAACATCGACGCCGACACCACCTACCTGAATTTCGACAACATCAAAGGCGCGCGCAACCTCGACCTCAAGTTCGAGGACGTCGACGTCTCCCGCGGCGAAAACAAAGTCGGCGACCTGATCGACGGCGTCAAGCTCAACGCCAAGCGGGGCGAGCCGGGCACCAAGGTCACCGTCAACGTTTCGCACGACGTCGACAAGACGACGGCGAACATCAAGGGTTTCACCGAGAAGTACAACCAGATCGTCCAGTACTCGAACAAGCAGTTCACGTACGATCCGTCGCAGAAAAAAGTCGAAGGCAACCTTTCGGGCGACGGCAACATGCGCACGATGATGCGCACCCTGCAGTCGCAGCTCAACAACCCGTCGGCGCTCGCCGGAACCAAGTACAATAGCCTCGCGGAAATCGGCATCAAGACCAACGCCAAGACGGGCGAGCTCGACATCGACGAAACGAAGCTCAAAGCGGCGCTGGCCAGCGACTACGAAGAAGTCTCGAAGCTGTTCACGGTCTCGGAAAGTGGCCAGGGCGTCGCCTCCCGCGTTGCCGACACCGTGAAGAACTTCCAGGGCGGCGTCATGGCGAACCGGCAGAAGTCGCTCGACACCATGATCCACAACCAGGATCAGAGCATCGAAAAGCAATCCCGGCGCCTCGAAGAGCGCCAGGTTCAGCTCGAAAGCCAGTTCAACAACATGCAAAACCGCGTCGCAACGCTAAACAATCAAGGCGCTTTTCTGTCGGCCCGCTTAGGCGGTTCTCAGCAAGGCGGCTCCGGTGGCGGCAGCGGCGGCCAGCAATAACTTGACGGAACATCAGTAATGAAAGATCTTAACAGCCAAGTCAGAGTCGCTCTTGAGGCATACCTCGAGCGCGGACGCTTGGCTCTGAAGACCCTCGAGACCAAAGGAGCCGAGGAATTCTTCGAAGTCATGCAGATGAGAGACCACGCTTTCCACAACTTCAGAGCCTTGGAAGCGCTGGCACTCGATAAAGGCTACGACGTAGCCTTGGACGGCGAAGCACGCCGGCTATGGACAGAGATCGACCGCGTCAATCGCACGCTTCTCGGCGTGATGAAAGAGGCGGAAGCCCAGCTAGGCGGCCGACTCAGCCGCCTGAAAACAGGCAAAGCCCACACCAATGCCTATCTCTCCGGTCGCCCCCGCGTGCTCAAGCTCGTCAAACAAGTCTAATCTAAAATCTGGCTCTGAAAATTTTTAGGATACTGTTACCAGAATGCGTTCAGCTATTTTCATCGACGGCGGCTACCTGCTCAATCAATTGCAGGACGCCAACGTCACGCCGGACTACCGGCGCCTCGCGGAACACTTATTGGCGCCTCTCCGCCGCCAAACGACGCTCGATCTGATGCGTTGCTACTTTTACTACTGCCCCCCGTGGATGTCGGACAAGCCGACGGACGGGGAGCTCCGCCGCATGGCGGAGCACCAGAAATTCGCGGCCGAGATCGAAGGCAACGACCGCTGGCAACTCCGCCTCGGCAAACTCGAAAGACGCCGGGAAGGCGACAAGCAGGTCTTCGCGCAAAAACGCGTCGACGTGCAGCTGTCGGTCGACCTGGTTCACCACGCCGCCGCTGGCCACATCCAGCATGCGATCGTGGTCGCCGGCGACTCGGATTTCATTCCCGCGATCGTCGCGGCGAAGGAATCCGGCGCCACCGTCACGCTTTGGTGCGACAACGACAAGTCGGTCCACAGGGACTTGCTCGCCGAGGTCGACGAGGTGCACTTCATCAACTGGAAGACTTTCCCGCAGATGAAGGAAGGCGAGGCGCCACAGCAGCGCTCGTCCGAGCGACCGCCCCGCGAGGAGCCGGCCCCCCGTCCGTCGTCCTCCCGGCCTCCGCGCGAAAGGACCCCCCGGCAAACGCCGCGACCGGCCCCGCGCCAGGCCCCCCGCCAGGCCCCCCGCCAGGCACCACCCGTCGTGGAAGCCCTCGAGCTTCCCGCCGAGGTCGAGCCCAGCCAGGCCGCAGCTCTCGTGGAAGCGGCCGCCGGAGAAGAGAAAAAACCGGGTCGCCGCCGCCGCCGCGGTGGCCGTGGCCGCCGAGGCAAAGGCACGGGAGCCGCGCCGGGCGAGACATGAACGAAATTGATAGCTCTCATCAGAACTATGAATTTCTCATGATAGCGCTCGGCCTGTAGAAGAGAGATCACCGGGAGGCCTTCCGAGGTCCCCGGTGTCCCTTCCACCCACAGGAGCCCGAGTCATGAAACAATTCTACGCAGCCCTCATCGCCGCAGCGGCGCTGAGCCTCACCGCCGCCACCGCCGCCCACCAACCTCGTGCCGCCTGGACCCTGACCGAGGGCATCGACACGCCGGAAAGCGTTTACGTCGATGCCGCGACCAAGCGCATCTTCGTCTCGAACGTCGTCGGCCAGGCCGGAGACAAAGACGGCAAAGGCTTCGTCGCCGAGATCCTCGTGAAGAACGGCAAGCCCCAGCTCAAGACGCTGGTCGACGGACTCAACGCACCGAAGGGCCTCCGCGCGAAAAACGGCGTCCTCTGGACGACCGACATCGACGAGCTCGTCGCCATCGACCTGAAGACGAACAGACTCAAACAGAAGATCAAAATCGAAGGCGCCAAGTTCCTGAACGACGTGGGCCTCGGCGCCGACGGTACGGTTTACGCGTCCGACATGCTCGGCAACAAGATCTACGCGCTGAAAGACGGCAAAGTCTCGGTCTTCGCCGAAGGCGACCAGCTCGAAAGTCCGAACGGCCTCCTGATTCAGGGCGACCGCCTGATCGTCGCCGCCTGGGGTCTGATCACCGACCCCAACACCTTCGGCGCGTCCACGCCGGGCAACGTCTACGCCCTCGACCTGAAGACGAAGGCGAAAACGCTCATCACGAAGGTGCCGCTCGGCAACCTCGACGGCCTCGAAGCGACGGCGGCGGGCGGTTTCCTCGTCTCCGACTTCGTCACGGGCAAAGTCTACCGCGTCGGCAGAACGGGCGAAGCGACCCAGATTTTCGAAGGCGCGAAAAACGCCGCGGACATCGGCCTCTCGGGCAAGACGCTTTACATCCCCGACATGGGCGGCAACCAGGTGATCGCCGTTTCCCTATGACTCGCGCGGGGCGTGCACCTTGTACTTCTCCAGAATCTCGTGATACCGCCCCGTCTTCTTGAAATTCCGGAGCACCTTGTCGAACTCGTCGCGCAGCGCGGCGAGTTTTTTCGCTTTTGAAAAGGCGATGTAGCTCGGGATGACTTCAACGGGGCGAGGCAGCTCGATGATGTCGTCGGCGAGCTTCAGCCGGTCCAGCTCGACGGTGGCGCTATAGCGGTTGCTTATGACGTAGTCGATACGGCCGGCGGCCAGCTTCTTGAAATTCTGGTCGAGCGCTTCGACCCGCTCGGTCTGGAGCTTCAGCTCGTCCTTCGCCTTGTCGAAGATCTGGCCGTAGCTGATCGTGTTCAGGATGCCGATGCGGAAAGGCTGAAGCTCCTTCAGGTCGCCCTTGAAGCCGATCTTCGCCCCTTTCTTGACGTAGAGCGACACGACCTGCGCCACGAGGATCTCGCCCCCGAAGTCGAGGAAGCTCTCGCGCTCCGGATTCTTGTAGCAAGTGAAGATGGCATCGGCCTTGCCTTCCTTGGTCAAGAGCATCGAGCGCGTCCAGGGCAGCACTTCGATTGCGACGGTGTGCTTCATTTGCGCCATGACTTCGCGGACGAGCTCGACTGCGGCGCCGGCCGCCTGGTTCTTCTCGTCGGCGTACTCCAACGGAGGGAAGTCGAGCGTCACGATCTTGTAAGATCCGGCGGCGGCGGGACTCGCTTGCAGCAACGCAAAGGCGATCAGTCCCGCTTTGATCATTTTGCCTTGGCCTTCTTGCGAAGCTTGAAGTTCAAAGTCTCGATCAGGATCGCGAAGCCCATCGCCAGGTAGATGTAGACTTTTTCGACGTGGTGACCCGTGCCGTCGGCGACCAGAACGACGCCGATCAGGAGCAGGAACGCCAGCGCCAGCATCTTGACCGTCGGGTGACGCATGATGAAGTTGCTCACCGGGTTGGCGAAGATCATCATCACGATCACCGCCAGGATGACGGCGGCGACCATGACCGCCACTTCACTCACCATGCCGACCGCGGTGATCACGGAGTCCAGCGAGAACACCGCGTCGAGCAGCGTGATCTGGACGAGCACCGAGGTGACGCTGATCGGTTTCTGTTTGCCCTTGTCGTCGCCGCCGTGACCTTCGATCGTGCCGTGGATCTCGAAGGTCGCCTTGGCGATCAGGAAGAGGCCGCCGCCGATCAGAATCAGGTCCCGGCCCGAGATGCCGCGGCCGAGCACGGAGAAGAGCGGCTCCGTCAGCTGCACGACCCAGCTGATTGCGAGTAGCAGCAGGATCCGTTGGATCATCGCGAGCCCGAGACCGATCCGGCGCATCTTCGACTGCTGCTCGGGCGGCAGACGCCCCGTCAAGATCGCGATGAACACGATATTGTCGATGCCGAGCACGATCTCGAGGGCGGAAAGGGAAACCAGGGCTATCAAGTTTTGCGCGGTCAGCAACTCGGTCAAGCGGGCCTCGGGCTTTGCGGGGTCGATTTTTGTCGCGGTAACCTAGTGATCATATTATAACACGCGGCATGAAACTGCGAGTTCCGAGCCTGGTCATCGGCGTCGTCGCCGTCATCGTCCTCGCGTACATCGCGGGCTTCCGACGACTGCTGACGAATCTGCCGCGCTTTCGGGTGGGCCCCTTGCACTCGGACCAGCCACTCACCGGCGGGAAGCTCCGTCTTTTCGCCCTCGGCGACACCGGGTCGGGAGGCGAGACCCAGTACGCAGTGGCCGCCGCGATGGAAGCACGCTGCAAGGCGCTCGGCGGCGCGGACGGGATTTTGCTGCTGGGAGACAACGCTTACCAGAACGGAATGCAGTCGGTCGACGACCCACAATGGAAGGCGAAGATCTGGGACCCGTATTCCTCGGACTGCCTTAGCCGTCTCCCGATTTATCCGGTGCTGGGCAACCACGACTACAAGGGCAATCCCCAGGCGCAGATCGACTACAGCCTGGTAAACAACCGCTGGCGATTCCCCAACCGCTTCTACGACGTGCATTTCGGAGACCTGGTGACGGTCGTCGCCTTCGACTCCGAGTTGTCGGAGTTTTGCCTTCGTCCCACCCAGTGCACGGTGGATTTCATGGCGGACGCGCTAGCCACCTCGCGCACGCCGTGGAAAGTCGTGATGGCGCACCACCCCCTGGACAGCTCGAGCGGCCACGGCTTCAGCCACACGGGCGGTCTGCGCGGCCTCTTACTCGAACCTTACCTTTGCAACCGCGCCGACCTCTGGCTGTCGGGGCACGTTCACCACCTCGAGCACCTGGCGCCGAAGGATTGCCGTCTTCAGATGTTCATCGCGGGCGGCGGCGGCGGCGAGCTGTACACGGATGTCGAAAAGGCGGACTCGTCGCAGTTCGTGCAGCCGGTCAACGGCTTCCTCGAGCTCGAGTTCGGTGCCGACGAAATGGTCGCGCGCTTCATCGGAACAGAAGGTCAGACCCTCTACGAAACGAAAAAACCCAAGGCTCCTCAGCCCTGAATCTTGGTGACCGTTTCCGTGTGCTTTTCGGTCTGCGCCAGGAGTTCCGCGAGGATTCCCGCGTCACGCGCCGGCGCCAGCTTCAGCAGCTTGCGGTAGCTGCCCACGAGGTTCTGCTCGAGGCGGACCAGCGTCGTGCGGGTCGCGCGGCCCGCGATGCCGCGGGGCATGGCCGCGCAAAGTTGCACGAACGTCTTCGTCAGGCCGAGCGAGACGCCGACTTTGTCTTCGGGGATGCCGCGGTTGGCGACGATCAAGCGAACGAGTTCCCGGCCCGCGTGCTGATGGCCCGCGGTGACGTCGGAAAGCTCGGAGCCGAGCGCCGGTTTTTCCGCGAGGCTGCCGTAGGCTGAGACGGCGCGCATTTCAGCCTGGAGCGTGCGGTTCAGCTTGTGGATGTAGTCGTTGGTCTGGAAGGTGGTACATTCGGCCGTGGCGCGGCCGGCCAAAATGCCGGAGTCGAGGCTCATCGAGCCACTGCCGCCGCCTGCCGTTTGGAAGATGATCATCGACCGTTACCCTAGGAGGTCCGTTTGCCCGGACCTTCTATTAGAAATGGCGCAAAATTGATATGGATATATAGAATATATAAGTCTCATCCAATGGTTAGGGAAGCGGTTCGTTCGTCACGCGCGCAATATGACCATTTGGAAGGCGCCGTCGAACAGCAGGCGTACTGTAAGTAATTGATATCAAATAGTTGTGACGAGAACGCCCGAGAGATCTTTACGACAAGGTATGAATTGGCGCGTGGTGAACCGGCGCCTGCAAGCTATAAGAGGTGACCGGCGCGAAGCAGAGGCCACCGATGGATCGTCCCCAATGCCTGACCCCCGAGGCGCTCTCGCTTCTTCAGACCGTCGAGTCGACCTTTGAAGAGGTCCACCGCGAGCAGGCCATCGCCAGCCTCGAGGGCAAGCCGAGCGTCGACGTCGCCCGAGCGCTCATCGAGACTTACGAACGCTGCATGTGGCGCTCGACCAAGCTCAGGCTGATCCGGGCCTTAGGGAAGGTCCGGTCGGAGCGAACGACGATGTTCCTGGCGTCCCTAGCCAAAGACTCGCGCGACCTGCCGATCGCCGGCGAAGCGGTCTTGGCCCTAGGCGCGACGGACGACCCTCTGGCCGGTGAGTTTTTGTTGTCGGTCGTGGGCGACGGCCAGCATCCCTTAGCGCGCGAAGCCGTACTAGCTCTCACCGATATGGCTTATTTTCCTTGCGACGACGAGATCGAAACGCTGCTCGGCTCGAGCGCAGTCTTGCCGCCGTCTCTCATCCAATATGCGATCATGTCCCTCGGCATCCGGGGCCGGCGCACCGCGGAACCGCTGGTCGACCGTCACCTCGAAGAAGGAGCGCCAAGTGGGATCTTCAACTCCGCTCTCCTCGCCTCCGGACGGTTAGGAGACGCAGGAACACTCGGCAAACTGACTTTGCTGGATACTCGCTACCGGTTTTTCGCGCACCAGCTGAAGCTGGCCGCCGTGGAACGCATTACTCTGCGCCTCAAGTATACGGTCGAGGATGCCGTTGCTTCGCTGATGGCAGCTGACTCGGACGACTCCCTGAAGCGAGCCATCCGCCTCTTGACGGAGTTTCCGGCGGAGCAAGCCGCGGAAGCGTTCGAGGTGCTTGGCCAGGAAGCGAAACCAGCCGTTACGGCGCTGGTTCGCATGGTCCTGTTCGATTCGAAGCAGGTCGACCACGATCTCAAGTTCCTCGCAGCGAACCGCCTAGAGATCCCCGTGCATACGCAAGCAGGGCTCGTGCGCCGCCATTATCATGGGCTACCGAAGACTCAGCGCCGGCACGTCTTTGAAGCCCTCAGGTTCAAGCTGCCGCCAGCGGAGTTCGTCGCGTTGTTCGGGCGAGTCCGAGCGGCGGAGGCGAGCGACATCCTGGTGCCCCTCATCGAAGATGATGCGACGCCGGTCGACTTGAAGACCCAGGCCGTCAACGGGCTAGTCGCCCAGTGCGCAATGGCCGGATTTGACCGCGCCGTAGTCGAAAGCGTCGGCGCTCGCCTCCTCGACCTTTTGCGCCGCTCCCCAAGCGAAGGCCTGGCAGCTCGCCTCCTGCGCGCTCTCGGGCAAATAGGCGAAAGCGGTCACCAGGCGATCATGGAGATCCGCCAAGCGATCAAGCGCCCGGGTACCGTGGGCGCTTCGGCTTACGCGGCGGTGGCGCTCCTCGGCACGAGCGAAGCTTGCCTGCTGGTCGGTCGTCGCCTTA
>JAYVBB010000217.1:0-4329 GCA_043750715.1 Pseudomonadota bacterium
AAGCGTGTTCGCGACTTTGCCGAGATCGACTAGCGCGCTGCCCTGCGCGCCGACTTCGGTGCCGGCGTCTTTCAGCGCTTTGAAGCACTGCGCCGTCGCAGTCTGTTGTCCTTGCAGCGCGGGAATGACGTGCGTCGAGACCAGCTCGTAAAGGCATTCCATCTCGATCATGCGGACCTTGATGAAGCGTTCGAGGCGGACGTTGTAGCGCGCCGACGTCTCTTCCTTGCTGAGGATGCCGAGGCCGGCGAGCATGGCCTGAACCTTTGGATCTTTAAGGACTTTTAGCGCTTCCGGCGTGGTCTTGAGATTCGGCAGGCCGCGCGTTTCGGCTTCTTTGTGCCATTCGGCGGAGTAGTTGTCTCCCTCGAAGCAGACTTTGCGCGTCTCTTTCATCGCCTGCTGGGCGACTTCGAGGATCTGCTCGTCGCTGGCGCGTCCCGATCCGATCTTGGCGCGCAGGCGCTGGTTCAGCTCGTCGAGCGAGGCGGAGACCGCGGCGTTGACGAAAGTCAACGGCATCGAGATCGACGCCGAAGCGCCGACCGCGCGGAACTCGAACTTGTTGCCCGTGAACGCGAACGGCGAGGTGCGGTTGCGGTCGGTGTTGTCCCGCTTGATCACCGGCACTTTCGCCAGGTCGAGGTTGATCTGGTTGACGCGGGCTTTCATGTCGCCGGTCGCGGTGCCGCAGAGGCGGTCCATCACTTCGTAGAGGGTTTCACCGAGGAACACGCTCATGATGGCCGGCGGCGCTTCGTTGGCGCCGAGGCGGAAGTCGTTGCCCGGCGTCGCGACCGCGTTGCGGAGCAGCGCGCCGTTGTCGTGGACGGCTTTGACGACGGCCGAGAGGAAGTAGAGGAAACGCACGTTTTCGTGGGGTTTCTCGCCGGGCTCCAGCAGGTTGTTGCCGTTGCTGTCGGCCATCGACCAGTTGACGTGTTTGCCCGAGCCGTTGATTCCGGCGTACGGCTTTTCGTGGAAGAGGGCGACCATGCAGTGGCGCTTGGCCACGCTCTTGATCACTTCCATGACGAGCTGGTTGTGGTCGGCGGCGACGTTCGCCGTTTCGAAAATCGGGGCGGCTTCGAATTGCGACGGCGCGACTTCGTTGTGACGCGTCTTGAGCGGGACGCCCAGGCGGTACAGCTCGTGCTCGACCTCCATCATGAAGTTGAGCACGCGCGGCTTGATCGAGCCGAAATAGTGGTCTTCGAGCTGCTGGTTCCTAGGCGGCGTGCGCCCGAACAGGGTCCGGCCCGCGAGCATCAGGTCGGGGCGGAGGTTGAAGAGCGCTTCGTCGACCAGGAAGTATTCCTGCTCGGGACCGGCGGTGGCGGTCACGTACTGGACGTTGGCTTCGCCGAGCAGGTGGAGGGCTTCGGTGGCTTTTTCGCTGAGCTTCGCGATGGAGCGGAGCAGCGGCGTCTTCTTGTCGAGGGCGTCACCGGAATAGGAGATGAAAACCGAGGGAATGCACAGCGTCAGCCCGTTGTCCGTTTCCATCAGAAACATCGGCGAGGAAGCGTCCCAGGCGGTGTAGCCGCGGGCTTCGAAGGTGGCGCGCACGCCCCCGGAAGGAAAGCTCGAGGCGTCGGGCTCGGCTTGGATCAGCTGCGCGCCCGTGAACTTTTCGATGGCGCCGCCTTTGTCGTCGAACGAGAAGAAGGCGTCGTGCTTTTCCGCGGTCGCGCCGGTTTGCGGCTGGAACCAGTGGCTGTAGTGGGTCGTGCCGAAGGTCATCGCCCAGTCTTTGACCGCGCCTGCGACCTTGTCGGCGAGCTCCTTGGTCAACGGCTCTTTTTTCGTCGCAAACTCTTTCAGGAAAGCGACGTCCTTGGCCGGCAGCTTCTTTTCCATCAGCTCGAAGCCGAAGGTGTAGCTGCCGTAGTATTCGGAGACTTTCAGCGGCGCGCCGTCGTTGGACACCGGGCGCTCGAATTTTCTCGGGCGGCGGGAACCGGCTTGGGAAACGGCGGAAAGGCGAGCGTCGGCGCGTCGTTGGACCATGAGAAACTCCTCCCTGGAGTACGGGGCAAAAGGAATGAGGTATTAAACGCCAGCGGCCTCCCCGAAACAACGGCAAAGCCCCTCTGTTCACTTACCTTTTAGCGGCGGCCGGCCATTTGCCCGTCGTCCTGGGCCCTTTCGCGTAAATTAGCTGGCCGCCGGGACGACGGACCGGAATCTCCCGGCGAATTCCCGAGGAATATCCGAAGCGTCAAAAGTCCGCTCAAGGAATCACCGCTTCGGGCCGATAAAAAGTCATCCCGTCCGCCTAACCCTGAGTTTCGGAAACTCTTCTGGAGGTCCCTCGATGCGCCTTCGCTTCGCGCTCGCTTCGGTTCTCGCTCTCGTCGCCGCTTCGGCGTGCAAGTCCGGCGAGAACAACGCCTCGGAGGCAAAGGTCGCGGGCGGCGTCGTCACCCAGGGCTTTCCGGAGATCCACCACTTCGAAGTCGACTCGGCTCGCGGCCGCGTCTGCACCGGGGTCGCGGTCAGCCCGAACACGGCGCTGATGGCGGGACACTGCATCAAGCAAACGACCCTCGACAGCGGCGTCGTCGACGTCGAGACGGGCGTCCGCTCCGAGAAAATCTACGCGTGGCTCGCGATGAAAGGCGTCGAGACGATGGACGAGCGCTACGCCGCCCGCGACATCGCCGTCGTCGTCTTCCCCGAGGGCGTCTTCGCTACCTTCGCGCCGCTCTCGCGGGCTTCCGGCGTCCAACAGGTCGTCCAGGTCGTCGGCTACGGCGCTGCCGGCTTCGACGGTTTGAACGCGCAGGTGCGCGCCTCCCGCGGCGTCAAGCGCGCCGGCAAAAACAAGCTCTCGCAGATCCGTTCGGGTCTACTGGTGATCAATGCCGACGTCAAAGCGATCGGTCCGAACAACGCGGTCGCGGCCTCCGGCGACTCGGGCGGCCCGCTCCTCGACGCCAACGGCGGCATCATCGGCCTCGCCGCGGCCATGTACCTTTTGAACGACAAAGGCCAGATCGCTCCGCTGACGACCGACGTCGACGGCTACAAAGTGCCGGTCGCCCAAGGAGCCGTGAAGGCCTTCAACTTTTATGCGGACATCAACTCTCCGGCTTCGGTGCGCCTGCTTCGCTATGCAGTCGGCCAGGGCCTCGCGGTGATTCCGGGCGTCCAAGGCTCGAACGAGCCGCTCGACCTGAGTGACGACGACTGGACGCGTGAAAGCGTTTCCGGCGACCTCGGTCCCATGGTCGCGATGTGCGGCGGCGGTGGCGGTGGCGGCAACAACACCGGCAATACGGGTAACAACGGCGGCTTCGGCAACACCGGCAACACCGGAAACAACGGCGGCTTCGGCAACACGGGCAATACCGGCAACAACGGGGGCTTCGGCAACACGGGGAACACCGGCACAACGAATCCGAACACGAATACCGGCAACGGTCAGTTCGGCGGCCCGCCTCCGGGTGGCACGGGTACGGGCACTGCGGGTGCCGGCAACGTTCAAAGAGGCAAGACTCTGGTCCAGCAAAGCTGCGTCCAGGCCGCCTGCCACTCGCATGCGAGCGACAGCGAAGCCTCTCTGAAAGCCCAGCTTCGCAACCCGACTCTCGGTGGCGCGTCGATGGCGGCGTCCGTGAACACGGTCATGACCAACCCCGACGGCAAAGCGTACGCGAACGCCCCGTGATCTACGCGGCTCCCGTCAGTGTCCCTTTCAGTTCGGTTTCGGCTGGCACGTTTCCGTGAGGCCGAGATCGAACTTCAACGCCGCGGTTTCGTCGATTTTCGCCTGCGCCAGAGCCAGCAGGGCGTCGAGAGGCACGCCGACGCCCCAGTCGGTCCGCAGCTTGTAGCTGGCTCCAGAGCCCGAGGTCACGTGCAGGCCGTCAGCCCTCTGAGAAAGCACCACCGGCACGTCGACCTTGACGGTGAGTCCGGCGACGGCCAGCGAGCCCTTGAGCGTCATTTCCGTTTCGCTGCCGTTTGCCGGCAGGCTCAGCTTGCCGTCCCGGGTCGTCACCGTCTCGAGGGTGAAGCGAAGGTCGGGTCCGGCGCCGAAGAACGTCTCGCCGATGCGCTGGTCGCGCAGCTCGAGGCCGGTGAAGCCACCGGTCCGGTTGAAGTCCAAGCGCAGGGCGGGGGAAGCGAGCGGGTCGGTGGTGGCGAGCACGAGCTCGCCTTCGGGTTGATGCGTTCCGACGACGGGGCTGCCGTCCGCTTTGACGACCGTCCAGGTGAAGGAGCCGCCTTTCGTGACGGAGAAGTGGCGCTTGGCGTCGCCGCAGGCGGGGAGATTGCCCGTTGCCGTTGCCGGAGAGTCCGGAGGCAGGATCTCGACGACTG
>JAYVBB010000218.1:0-1678 GCA_043750715.1 Pseudomonadota bacterium
GAGTTTTTCGGCGCGGAGCCGCGACGCCGAATGGTCGGAAGTCGTCGAGCACGAGGCGAAGGGGAGGAACAGGATACCGCCCACGGCGAGCGACAGCGCGACGAGCACCTCAGTCCCAAGCCGCGACTCCGGCGCCGGCGTAGACGAAGAGTTTTTCTTTGCCGGATTGGACCCCGGCGAGGACGTCGAATCCGACGGCTCCGAATTCGACGCGGAGGTAGCGGGCTTCCAGCCATGCTCCCGGCGCGTCGAAGTGGATGCCTTTCGTTTCGAAATCATTGTCGTCGTCCCGATTGGTCGGATCGCTGTTTTTCCCTGCTTTGGTAACTGCGGCGATCCCGGCCGACACGACCCACCCCGAAGCACTCGGGATGTTGATTTCCCCGTCCGCCGACGCCGCCCGGGGCTGGCCTTCGTCTTCGGGTACCGGGTCGATTTTGCCTACCCCGATCATCGGTCCGAAGTAGGTCAAATTGTAGTTTCCCGGCTTGTTTTTAAAGAAGCCGCCTCCGCCAAACGGAGCGATCCGGCCGCCGTACCAGAGCCCGACCTTGCCGTCCTTTTCCTTGCCGCCCTTTCGCACAAAGCCGTTGAAATGGACCGTCGGCTCGCAGGTATAGCCTTCCCTCTTGCCGCTGGTCTGGGCGCCGCAAAAAACCAGCGAAAGCTCGAGCAACAGCCAGCGCTCGTGGGGACTTAGCGTTTCCTTGAGTAAGGCTTTTTCCTGCTTTTCCCTGTACGGGGTCGGCTTGGGCCGGTCCAACCGGTCGCGCCGACGGCGATCGTCGCGCTTTTTTTCGAGATCCGCCTCCGTTTCCCGGTCCTGATCGACCGCGGGCGGCTTCGCCGGTTTCGGCGGTTTCAGGCCTTCGATCTGGCCCCATCCCAGCGTCGGAATGGACCAGCAAAAGAGGCCGAGCAGCATGATACGGCGGGGGAGCATCGGTCCTTACTATAGCCGCCGGACCGGGAAAATACTGCCCATTTTTTCCGGATCTACCCGTCTATAAACTGAGAATACCGCCTATTTCATTCCTGCCTAGTCGAGGGTTCCCGCATGGGAGTGCTCCGCATCAAAGAGAACGTCGAAGAGCTTCTCGAAAAAGATCCGTACGAGCTGTTCACGCTCGACGAGCCGCACCGCGTCGGTCGCCGCATGCGACCGGAGTTCTTCGGCGCCGCCTTCATCGGCGTGCTGATCGCGTTCGCGGTCGCTTTCTTCACGTTCTGGAACGTGCAGCAGGACGCGAAGGACGCAGCCGATGCGCCTTATGCGTACTTCGAAGTCAAAGCCATCGACCCCGACGGCCGTCTGGTTGCGGGCGCGCTCGTCAAAGAGGGCGAGAAAATCCTGGGCGTCACCGACAGCTTCGGCGAATGGCGCCGCTTCATGCGGGTCAAGCCGGGCTCGACCGTGACGCTGACCGTCGCGAAGAAGGCCACCACCGGCACTTTTTCCGCCGTGAAGAACATCGCCGTGCCGATGACGATGCCCAAGGGCGGCGACCTCGAGCTGACCGGCAGCGTCCAGCTGACGCGCACCGGCGCCCGCGGCGTCCCGGCCGCGAAAAAGGCCACAGCCACCAACATCGAATCGGCCGCCGCCCCGAGCGAACCCGAAGTCACCCTGCCGGTCGAAAGCTCCGCCGCTCCGGCCGCCGCCGCCTCCTTCGGCACC
>JAYVBB010000219.1:0-3173 GCA_043750715.1 Pseudomonadota bacterium
GGCGTGCCGGCCGAAAGTCAGCACCGGAGGATGCTCGACGGTCACCACGTACGCTTCGGTCGGATCTTTCACGACGCGGGCATGGAGAGTCTGCTGGAGCTCCCAGCAACGCCGGTAGTCCATCGTTCCCGCCGCGACGTGGCGGATCAACGGCCTGTGAGGTGCGTCCGGCACAGGAACTCCGCGGCTTCGAGGAGGCTCAATGCCTCCATCGGCGTTTTTCCCCAGGCATAGACGCCGTGGCTCGCCAGCACGACCATCGGCACTTTGGGGTTCACGTATTCGGCGACTCCGTCGACCATCCGCAGCATGTCTTTCAGAAGCGGATTTTGGGTCACCGGAATCTTCAGCGTATCGTCATGATCCTGGGAGCCGAGGTGCTTCTGCATTTCCTCGCCCTTGAACTCCAGGTCCTTGCCGGGGCGGGACAACTCGACGAGAGCGGGCGGATGCGTGTGGACGACCGCCATCGCTTCCGGCACCGCGCGGTAGATCCCGACGTGCATCGGCATCTCGGCCGAAGGCTTCACCTTCATCGGCCAGATCACGTTGGCGGTACCTATCTCGATCGGAATGAAATGGTCGGGATTCAGCTCGCCCTTGTTCAGGCCCGACGGGCTCTGCCAGACGATGCCGTCTTTCCCGCGCAGCGAGAAATTACCAGCCGTGCCATGCGACCAGCCGCGGTCGTAGCAAGCCTTGGCGCAGCGGGCCAGCTCCTTCAGCAGCACTTTCTCGAGGCCGGTCGGTCGGGGAAACGGATTGCGTTCGGCTTTCATCAGGATACTCCGTCGAGAAAGATCGCGGGATCGCCGACTCCGGCCCGCACCAGCTCCGGGACGCCGCTCGTGAGGTCGATGATGGTCGATTCCAGGCCCGGCAGCTCCTGGCCCAGGTCGAGGAGCAGGTCGATGCCGTGGCCGTGGTCTTCGAAGACCTGGTAGCCGAAGAGCGGCGTCGGCTCGCCCGGACGGAGCGGCGGCACCGACGTGGTCGCGATCGGACGGCCGAGCTTTGCGACGGCGGCGAGCAGCAAAGGACTCTGGGGAATGCGGATGCCGACGACGCGACGCTTGTCCTTCAGCTGCCGAGGGAAATTCTTCGTCGCGGTGAGGAGCACCGTGTAAGCGCCGGGCCAGGCTTTCTTGAGCATCCGGTAGGCGGAGTTGTCGATGTTCACGTACTCGGCGGCCATCGAGATCGACCCGCAGATCAAGCTGAACGGGCGATCTTTCGGGTGGCTCGGCTTGAGCCTGTGGATCCGGTCCATCGCCTTGCTGCTTTTGGCGTCGCAGCCGAAGGCCCAGTTGACGTCGGTCGGGTAGGCCAGCACTCCGTCGTTTTCGAGCACTCTCAACGCCTTCGCCAGGTCCCGTTCGGACGGCGGATCGTCATAAGTGTAAAGATGCTCGGCCATGTCTTCACGGCTTTTGGCTGCGGATGAGGCTCAGAAACTCGTTGCGCGTTTCCTGCTTCTGGAAATCGCCGAGCATCGAGCTGGTCATCGTGAACGAATTTTGCTTGGCGACTCCCCGCATCATCATGCAGAGGTGATACGCCTCGATGACGACGCCGACGCCGTGGGGATTCAAATGCTGCTGGATCGCCTGCGAGATCTGGTGCGTCAGGCGTTCCTGGACCTGCAGGCGACGGGAGAAGATGTCGACGACGCGCGGCAGCTTGGAAAGCCCCACGACCTTCTTCCGCGGCAGGTAGCCGATGTGGCAACGCCCGTGGAAGGGCAGCATGTGATGCTCGCACATGCTGTAGAGCTCGATGTCGCGGACGATCACCATGTCCGAGTATTCGACGTCGAACAGAGCGCTCGTCAGGATTGCGTTGGGATCTTCCTTGTAGCCGGAAGTCAGAAACTGCAGCGAATCGATGACGCGGGACGGCGTCTTCTGGAGCCCGTCCCGGTTCGGGTCCTCGCCGAGATCGACGAGCAAGGCCTGCAAATTCCGGGAATGCTTCTCGCGGCTTGAGTTTTCCATGGCGCTTTCCTAAGATCGAGACGCCTCTTTATAGGCATTAAACTTGGGGCACGCAAGGCATGCGCGCGGTACTGCAAAGGGTGGCGCGAGCCAGCGTCACTGTGGACGGCGAGGTCGTGGGCAGGATTGCCGGCGGATGGCTCGTGCTGCTCGGAGTCGGTACGGCCGACGGCCCGGCAGAGGCGGCTTTTCTCGCGGAAAAGACGGCCAATCTCCGGGCTTTCCCCGACGCCGAAGGCAAAATGAACCTGAGCCTGCTCGACACCAAAGGCGCGGCTTTGGTCGTCAGCCAGTTCACGCTATACGGCGACTGCCGCAAAGGCCGGCGCCCAGGCTTCTCGGACGCGGCACCTCCCGAGCGCGCGAACGAGCTGTATCTGGCCTACGCCGACGCCCTCAGAAGACTCGGCATTGCCGTGGAAACCGGCCGTTTTCAGACCCACATGGCGGTCGAACTGCTCAACGACGGTCCCGTGACCTTCCTCCTCGACAGCGGAAAGGCATTTTAATGCGGCTGGTTTACGTCACGACGGGATCCGTCGCCGAGGCCGAGGCGATCGGGCGAAACCTGATCGAAAAGCGGCTGGCGGCTTGCGTCAACATTCTGCCCGGCATGAAGTCCATGTACCGCTGGGAGGGAAAGATCGAGGAGGCGGAAGAAGCCGTCCTGATCGTGAAGATGAAAGCGTCGCTCGCCGACGCCGTCGTCGAGGAAGTGAAGCGCACGCACTCGTACCAGATACCCTGTGCACTCGTGCTCGACGTCCGGAGCGGCAACCCCGCCTACATGAACTGGATCGTTCAGAATTGCCAGTGAGGCCCACAGCCGCGGCAGGCCTCGTCCGTTAAAGTAGTTAAATCTGGCGGTTAAAGCTCAGCGTGCCGTCCGGCCCGCGAGCTTGGCACCCGCCGGTCCGCTGACGGTTTTTAATTTCATTAATATCAGGGTGTTGCAGTTGAACCCTGGGCCTCGGGGTCCCGCGCTAGCTGGTTTTTACACGCCTTTCGGGCAGCTCTCGCGACGGCACCATGCCGGAATCATTGAAATAGGGAAAGCCCCAGCCGCGGGCGAGGCTCTTGCAATGGCTAGGGTAGACACGACAGCGCATTTTAGAGGGGGAAGACATCATGCACACCACCACGCTCAGAATCCTCGCGATCATGCTGGCCGGCCTCTGG
>JAYVBB010000220.1:0-3430 GCA_043750715.1 Pseudomonadota bacterium
CCCTGCTGTCGATGGGCCAAATGCCGAAAGGGATACCGGTCAGCACGTTGGGATTCGGCAAGCACGGCTTCATCAACGCGGCGCTCACCACTGCCCAGATCTTCGCCTTGTCCGACGCCGCGCTGGCGCGGAAACTCGTCGAGGACCGGGCCGAGATGGCCCGCGCCGTGGTGCGCGACGACGAAAAACACCAACAGGAATTCCGCGGCTGAAATGGAAAAACTGACCCAAGAATTTCTGACTTCGTTGAAGCAGGGTTGCCTCTGCCTTCACCCGACGGACACGCTTCCGGGTCTTACCTTCGATCCCGACCGGGACGAGGGAAGGCAAGCCCTCGTCGAGCTCAAAGGCCGCATCGACGCGGCGAAGCCGTTCCTGGGCCTGGTCGACTGCGTGACCAAAGCCCAGCGTTACTATCAGCCGCTGCCGACCGGTTGGCTACGTGTCCTCGCCGAGCTGTGGCCGGGTCCCTTGAGCGTCGTCTGGAAAGCTTCGAAGGAAGCACCCGCCTCGCTCACTGCCGCTGACGGCACGATCGGTCTGCGTGTTCCCGAGCTCCCCGCCGAAGCCGCCTGGTTCCGCCAGGTGCTCGTCGCGCTCGACCGGCCGCTTCCGACCACCAGCGTAAACCGGGCCGGCGAGCCGCCGGCCACGGAGTTCGCCGACGCCGGCCGCCTGCTCGCGAACGCCAAGGCGAGCTACATTCCCGCCTGGACGCCGGAGCCAAGCGCCCGCGCACTGCCGTCTACGGTGATCCGCGTTCAATCCTCCGGCGGCTACACGGTGCTCCGTCAGGGCGCGATGACGACGGCACGGATCGACGCCGCGTTGGCCGACGCCCAAGGGGCGCTCCACTGAAACCGGACCTGATACTCGGCAGCTCGTCTCCGCGCCGCCGCGACCTCCTCACCCTCGTCGGTCTCACCTACGAGGTCATCAAACCTGACGTCGAGGAAAAGCCGCGTCCCGGCGAGAAACCGCGCGATTACGTGCTCCGGCTGGCTTCCGAAAAAGGCGCCTGGGTCGCCACCGAAGCCAAGCGGCCCAAGCCCCGCCCGGCGGGCTACATCGTCATAAGTGCTGACACGATCGTCGTCTTGGGCGACGATATCTTGGAGAAACCCCTAGACCAAGCCGACGCGAGAAAAATGCTCGGGCGGCTATCCGGAAAAACCCACACCGTGATCTCAGGCGTGACCATTGCTTCGTTCGCCACGGCTTCCCCGAAGAAGGAAAGCTTCGTCGTGACGACCCAGGTCAAGATCAAGGAGCTCTCCGGCAAAGAGATCGACTCCTACATTCGTACCGGCGAGCCGCTCGACAAAGCGGGCGGTTACGCGGCGCAAGGGATCGGCAGCTACATGGTGGAGCGCATCGAAGGGTCTTACGCGAACGTCGTGGGCCTGCCGATCGCCGAGGTCGTGGACCGCCTCGACCGTCTTTTCGCCTATCCGATTTGGAAGGACTGAAGCAGTGAAAGAGACCCAAGCCGCCAAAGACCTGAAAGCTCTCCTGGACCAACGCATCGTGGTGCTCGACGGCGCCATGGGAACGATGATCCAGCGCTACAAGCTCCAGGAGCACGACTTCCGCGGCGAACGCTTCAAGGATCATCCGCGCGATCTCAAGGGCAACAACGACCTGCTGGTTCTGACCCGTCCGGACGTGATCAAAGCGATTCACACCGAGTACCTCTCGGCCGGCTCCGACATCATCGAGACGAACACGTTCGGCGGCACCTGGGTCGCCCAGGCCGACTACGGCCTGGAAGACGCCGTGCGCGCCATCAACTTCGAAGCGGCGAAGCTCGCCAAGGAAGCCGTCCGCGAATTCGAAGCCAAGAACCCGGGGCGCCGCTGCTTCGTAGCCGGCGCCATCGGTCCGACGACCAAGACGACGTCGCTGTCGCCCGACGTCAACAACCCGGGCTTTCGCGCGATCACGTTCGACGCACTCTGCGGCGCGTTCTACGACCAGGTCGCCGCCCTCGTCGAAGGCGGCGTCGACGTGCTGCTCCCTGAGACGAACATCGACACCTTGAACCTGAAGGCCGCGATCTTCGCGATCGAGAAATACTTCCAGGACAAGAACGTCCGCATTCCCGTGATGCTTTCCGTGACGATCACCGACGCTTCCGGTCGGACCTTGTCCGGGCAGACGCTCGAAGCGTTCTGGATCTCGGTCCGCCATGCAAAACCGCTCAGCGTCGGCATCAACTGCGCCCTTGGCGCCGCCGAAATGCGCCCCTACATCGAGGAGCTATCGAAGCTCGCCGATTGCTACGTCAGCTGCTATCCCAACGCCGGTCTCCCCAACCCCATGAGCGACACGGGGTACGACGAGACGCCCGCGGTCACGTCCGGTCTCCTGAAAGAGTTCGCCGACTCCGGCTTCCTGAACATCGTCGGCGGCTGCTGCGGCACGACGCCGGCGCACATCCGTGCGATCGCGGACGCCGTGCGTGACGTAACGCCGCGAGTGCGTCCCACGTTGGAGCGCCGTCTTCGCCTCTCCGGGCTCGAACCGCTCACCATTGGGCCGGACTCGAACTTCGTAAACGTCGGCGAGCGGACGAACGTCACCGGCTCCGCCAAGTTCCGGACGCTCATTCTCGAAGGGAAGTACGACGAAGCGCTCACCGTGGCGCGCCAGCAGGTGGAATCAGGCGCCGTCATCATCGACATCAACTTCGACGAGGCCATGCTCGACGCGGAGGAAGCGATGCAACGCTTCCTCAACCTCGCCGCCGGCGAACCGGCGATCGCGAAAGTCCCCGTGATGGTGGATTCATCGAAGTGGAAGGTGATCGAGACCGGCCTCAAGTGCCTGCAGGGCAAAGGCATCGTCAATTCGATCTCGCTCAAGGAAGGCGAAGCGTCATTCATTCATCAGGCGACGCTCGTCCGCCGCTACGGCGCGGCCGTGATCGTCATGGGGTTCGACGAACAGGGCCAGGCCGATACGGTCGAACGCAAAATCAGCATCTGCGAGCGCGCCTATCGGATCCTGACCGAGCGCGTGGGGTTCGAGCCCGAGGACATCATCTTCGACCTGAACATCTTCGCCATCGCAACCGGAATCGAAGAGCACAGCGGCTATGCCGTCGCCTTCATCGAGGCGACGACGCAACTGAAGGCCAAGCTCCCGTACGCCCGCATTTCCGGCGGCGTGAGTAACGTCTCCTTTTCATTCCGCGGCAACAATCCGGTGCGCGAGGCGATCCACTCCGTGTTTCTCTATCACGCCGTGGCCGCGGGACTGGACATGGGCATCGTGAATGCGGGAGCACTCACCCTCTATTCCGACATTCCGCCGGCATTGCTCGAACGCGTCGAGGATGTGGTGCTCAACCGCCGCCCGGACGCCACCGAGCGCCTCCTGGAAGTTGCCGCGAGCGTGAAAGGCGAAGCACGAGCGAGCGCGGTGGACA
>JAYVBB010000221.1:0-4087 GCA_043750715.1 Pseudomonadota bacterium
AAGATGATCGTGCCTTCCGCCTGCGTCGCGGCGACGATGGCAACGGACATCAAATCGGTCGGGTAGGCGGGCCACGGACCGGAATAAACGGTGCCGACACGGTCGCCGATGTCCTTGGACATCACCATCGGTTTCGTTCCGTCGATGATCAGCGAGTCGTCGCGGACTTTCGGGTGGATGCCGATGCGGCTCAGAATCTTCAGAGGAAAGCGCATGTCGTCGAGGTCGACGCCCTCGATCGTCACTTTGCCTTTGCCCATTGCGCCGAGGCAGAGGAAGGAACCCACTTCCATGAAGTCGGGGCCGATGGTGTGCTCGGCGCCGTGCAGCTCCGTCACGCCGGTGATCGTCAGGCGGTTGGATCCGATGCCGTCGATCTTCGCGCCCATTTTTACCAGAAGCTTGCAAAGCCCCGCCACGTGCGGCTCACAGGCCGCGTTGTGGAGCGTCGTGACGCCTTCGCATTTGACGGCGCAGAGCAGAAGGTTTTCCGTCGCCGTGACGGACGGCTCGTCCATGAAGATTTCGGCGCCTATGATTTTCTTCATCGTGCCGGTGATGACGCGGTCGAAGGTGAGCTTGCCGCCCATCGCTTCGATGCCTTCCCAGTGGGTGTCGATCCGGCGCGCGCCGATGACGTCGCCGCCTGGGAGCGCGAGTTCCGCCTTGCCGAAGCGGGCGAGCAGGGGTCCGAGAAGCATGATCGAGGCTCTCACCTTGGAGCCGAGCTCCTGGGAGGGCTTCCAGCTGTTCGCCTTGCTCGCGTCGAAGGTGACGGAATCGTCGGAGAGCCATTCGACGCTGACGCCGATCCCGGAAAGGATCTGGCAGACCGTCATGACGTCGCCGATCCGCGGCATCCGCTTCAAAGTCACCGGCTTGTCCGTCAAAAGACAGGCGAACAGGGCCGGGAGTGCTTCGTTTTTGTTGCCGGAAGGACGAACGGTGCCGTTGAGCGGGCGGCCGCCTTCGATGATGAACTTGTGCATGCGAGTCTCCTCTCCCCCAAGCTATCGGAAAGTAGGCAGCGCCGTACAGTGAAAATGTTGTGCAAAACCGATGACTAAGCGGGCCGGAGCAGGTGGCCGAGGAGCGGGAAGACGGCGTCGAAACGTCGCAATTCCGCAGTCAGCTCGACGACGATTTGCCGGTCTTCAAAGCCGAACAGGATGGGCGTCCCGTGGCCCTTTTTGCGTTTCATTGCAGGAGTTCGATGAGCTCCGACCGCGACAGCGTCTTGAACACTTCTTCGTCCTGGTCGAGGAACTTCTCGAACAGCGCTTTTTTGCTGTTGATCATGCGGTCGATCTTTTCTTCCAAAGTCCCGCGGGTCACCAGCTTCATGACCTGTACGTTCTTGTTCTGGCCGATCCTGTGGACCCGGTCGGTGGCCTGGTTCTCCTTCGTCGCGTTCCACCAGCGATCATAATGAATGACCACCGACGCGGCCGTCAGGTCGATACCGATGCCGCCCGCGAGCAGCGAGCCGCAGAAGACCTTCAGCTCGGGCTTGGTCTGGAAGTTCTTGATCACCTCGCCCCGGTTCCGCGTCTGGCCGGTCAGCGTCACGTGGCCGATGCCCTGCTTGGTGAGGTACTTGGTGATGATCTCGATCATCCCGACGTACTGGCTGAAAATGACGATCTTGTGATCGGAGCCCAGGGCTTCGTCGATCAGCTCTTTCATGAGTTCGAACTTGCCGGACTCGTGTTTTTCCCAGTTTTGGCGGGAAATCAGTGCCGGATGGTTGCAGATCTGTTTTAGCAGCGTCAGCGTGGCGAAGACGTGGAGGTACGGAATCGGCGTCTTGTCGTCCTGCAGCTGGGCGACGAGCGGCGCGGCTTTCATCGCGACGACGTCGCGGTACATCTTGACCTGCTCGTCGGAAAGCGCGCAGTGCCGCAGGTCCTCGACCTTGGCGGGCAGATCTTTGAGGACCTGGTCCTTGGTCCGGCGCATCTTGAACGGGTGGATGAGTTTTTGCAGCGCGAGGGTGACTTCCGGGGCGTCGCCCTTCTCCATGGGATTGATGAACTGCTTGCGGAAGTACTCGTCGGAGCCGAGGTAACCCGGAACCAGGAAGTCGAAGATGCTCTTCAGCTCGCCGAGGTGGTTTTCCATCGGCGTACCGGTCAGGCAGAGACGCACGCGCGCCTTCAAGCGGCAGGCCGCCTGGTAGGTCGCCGTGTCGTTGTTCTTCACGAAATGGGCCTCGTCGAGAATCAGAGCGTCCCAGGTCCGGGCCTGCAGATGGCGGAGATCGCGCAGCATGACGCCGTAGCTGGTGATCAACAGGCACTTGTCCTTGTCGATCTCGCGCAGCAGGCCGGCGCGCTTCGGACCGTGGAATTTGATAGGTTTCAGCACCGGAGCGAATTGCTCGACCTTGTCCGCCCAGTGGTCGAGGACGGTGGTCGGCGCGATGACGAGGAACCGGGCGTCGGGTTTTTCTTTTTGGATGGCTGCCATGAGAGCCATGGCCTGGTGCGTCTTACCGAGACCCATTTCGTCGGCGAGGAGGCCGTGGAGCCCGTTTTTATAGAGCCACCAGAACCAGCGGAGGCCCATGTCCTGGTACTCGCGTAGGTTGATGTTGGTGTCGTGCGGCACCGGCACCGTCTGCTCGGGCGTGAATTCGATCTTCTCGCGCATCTGGTCGAGCGAGCGTTTGCTGCCGACGAAATGATCGAAGTCGCCGATGGCGGCGCGTAGGCGCATCAGGCCGAGCGCGTCGACTTTGAGGGACTCGCCCGCTTCGTCGAGCTCCCATTGGTGCTCGGTGACGAAGTCCGGAATCTTCATCCAGCCGTCGCCGGAACGCACGTATTTCCGCTTTTTTTTGCGGTATTGCTTCATCAGCTCGACCATCGAGACTTGCGCCTTGCCTTTGCCGTAACGCGGGTCGAGCCGGAACCAGCCGTCCGAGCCCTCGAGGATCTGGATCTCGGAGAGCACAGGGGCATCGAGGATGATCGGGTTTTTCAGCGATTCGTCGAGGAATATCGGCGAAACGCCGATGAATTCGTAGAACCCGCCTTTGATGAACTCGGCGGCGTCGTCTTCCTTGTAAGTCTTCGTCAGCGGCAGCTCCGAGAACGCGGTGCTCGTCGCCTTCCGGTTCAGCGGGTAATAGCCCTTCCCTTGCAGGAAGAAATACTCCTCGCCGATGTACTTCGTCGCGCCTTTGATCGAGAGGAGCAGGTAGTTGTCCTGCGGCGCTTCGGACACCAGCGTGCCCTGGACGAGGCGGCGGTGTTTGCCGATCTCGTGCGGCAGCTTCAATTTGTCGAGAGCCGGCGGCTGCTTCTTGCCGAGGCGGATCGCGATGACGCGTTCGGCGACGATCTTCTCCGGCTCAGGCTGGTAAATGCGGGTGCCGAGCTCGACTTCCTCTTCGAAAATCTTGAGCTCTCTGACTTCGGAGGTCGCCGTCTCAAGGTGCTTGTGCGACGCCAGGAATTTCGCGGCGGCATCCAGCCCCAGATCGTAGTGGGTGATGTGACCGGGCTTGATCTCGATTCGGACGCGCAGCGTCGGGCCGTGCGCCATCAGCGAAACGGCGTGAATCGAGCCCTGCAAGCGGTCGATGATCGCCTGCGTCGCGCCCGACATGCGGTTCTTGATCTCGGCGGCTTCTTCCGAGATCTGCTGCTGGATGGTCTGCGTCGCGCGCGGTTTGCGCGGCGCCACCGGCGGCTTCAGCGGCATCGTCGAATCGAGGTTGCTGAAGAGCTCGGGGCGCTCTCTGTCGACGTGAATCATGAATCCCGCGATGTGCTCGCAGTATTGGCCGAACGTGCGGTTTTTCCGACACGTGCATTCGATCCACTGAATGCAGTGTCCCGCGGGATGGATCTTGAGACGCACGTCGGCGTTGCCGGACGAGACGCCGGAGACGCGGCCGCTGATCAGTCCTTCATACGTCTGCACCGAGCCGACGCGGCCGGCCTGATAGAGATCGACTCCTTCGAGCCAATCCTGTTCTTCGAGGTGGTCGTAAAAATGATCGAGCAGATTGGCTTTGGCGGCTTTTTGCAACTTCGGTCTCAGCTCGGAAAACTAAGGGGTGGGACGCTATAAACGGGAT
>JAYVBB010000222.1:0-1866 GCA_043750715.1 Pseudomonadota bacterium
CTGAGTGAGTCCCTAGTACCAAAAACATACACACTGAAGCAATCTCGTACTTGCAAGTCGCGTAAAAGCGACTATAAGGCGGCAAGGAAGTTGCATTGCAAAAGGCGTGTAACAGTCCAACACAGGACGGCCCCATGGAATCCCATTTCTTAGATGCCTTAGCCACTCGCAACGAAGGTGACGGCGACGACGACGCCGCGGAGCTCATCCCCCTCTTCGTTAGCGAGACGGAAAAGCTTGCCGTTGAGCTCAAGCGCGCCGAGCAATCCGGCGACGAGCTGAAGGTAAGCCGATGCATGCACCGCTTGCGCGGCTCGGCGGCCATCTATGGCTTCAAATCCCTAGCAACTTTCGCCGCTTCCGCGGAAACGGCTCCCAAGGCGTTCCTCCAGCAAAAGCTGTCGGGAGTGCTCGACGACATCGTCAGCCGTATCACCGCGCGCTACGCCGACGCTTAGCCCTTGCCGTTCGTACGATCGCCGACCCGGAGCTCTTTGACGTTCTTTACGATGAATCCGACCGCGCCGGCGTCGGTCGCATCGATGACCCGCATGACGCCCACGTACTCATAGTCGATGGGCAGGTCGCTCAAGCCAAAACCCGTCGTAAGATACCCAGGCGTGCCAAAGACAGATAAGTACATGCCGGGGGCAATTCCGTCGCCATTCCCCTTGTCCAGGAAGGCAAAGTGGCCGGCGCCGCCGACCTCCTGCGACTCCATTTCAAAGCCAACGATGTTGGCACTCACGTTCGCGATCGAGCCGACGCCGGTGCCGATCGGAATCGTGCGATTGGTCGAGATGAAGCTGACGAGCACGTCTTCCGGGCGCACGCCCAGACGGGAGTTCTGCACCGTGCCGACGTAGAGACCGTCTTGGATGCCCTTATCGATGCGCATGTTGGAGATGAAGAAGTAGCGGAAGCCTACGAAGTCGCCGGTCTCGGGGTTTCTTACCTCGTCACCGCGCCGAAGCACCGTATAAAGAGTCCCCGGAGACAGACCGCTGGCTGCCTCGATCACCGCTTTCATGGACTCGGAGAGATTGACCTCGCCCGAGCGCCCGCCTATCACGAAGCCCGCCGCGTCTTTTTCCTGGGCGAAGATGAAACCCGGGACCTGGACGGAGACTTCGGTGCCTTCGTAGCGCTTGCCTGACGTGAGGAAGCTGTCCGAGAGGTTGTCCTCGACCTGGGACGGACCAATCACTTCCGTGACCTGCCCTTCCGTCGCCTCATCGCCCGGAAAGATGACTTTCTCGGCGATCAGCTCCTGCTCGTCGAGGTCGCCCTTGTCGATCGGAATCACGTCGTCCTCGCTGACGACCTGGAGGTAGGGCGGCGTATCGTCGTCGCCCGGATAGAATTTGAGTCGCATGTTGGGAAAGATGAAGTGCGGGTTTTTGATCTCCGGGTTCAAGGCCCAAAGCTTCGGCCAATAGGCCGCTTCGTCCAGCATCTGATCGCAGATGTCGAACAGCGTGTCGCCCGGCTCGACTTTGTATTCTTCCGGCGCTTCGCCGTCGGCCATGAGGCGCATGGTGCCCGGAACGGGCGGCGCGCCGGAGAAGTCGTTCGGAGGAGGCAGCGGCGGAGCCTTGATTTGCGGCACTTCCGTCTTCGGGGTCAGCAGCTCGTCGCCCTTGGCTTCGGTCGACGTCGTGGCGGCGGGAACCGCCGCGGCGTTGCCGGCGGGAGCGGGGTTCGAGATCTGATTGAAGAGCGTCTCGGCGTTGGCCGGCGCGTTGCCGGGCGTGTTGCTCGGGACGGGATTCGCGTTCAGGGTCTGCGTCGGCGGGACGTTGTTGGCCGGCACGGCGTTGTTCTTCGGCGCGGCGTTGTTGGCCGGCGCGGCGTTGTTTTTCGGCG
>JAYVBB010000223.1:0-5382 GCA_043750715.1 Pseudomonadota bacterium
CACGCGGATACGAGTTTGAAAGTCCAAGAGCGTCGTATGCCCCTGCCTCGACCCACAATAAAGTGATTGCGTGAGGTGCCATCCATAGGAAAAGTCCCAGATGCCGCTATAACCCCGTTCGACGACGATTTTTCTCTCGTCGACTTCGGCCAGGTGGCGAAGAATCTCGACCTGGGACACGGCTTCCGCCTTCGCCAGGCGGATGAGATTGGCAACCAGCGTCTTGTCGTCGGCCAATTTCAAGTCAGTCATCGGACACCTCCAACTATGTTGGAGAATATTTACCACGGGTTTTTTCGACTGATTTCCTTGCACTCTGCTGCGACGTTCGCATCGCAGACTAGAAAAATTCGAAGACTTCCTGACGCTCGCATCTTCGGCTCGATTTGCGCTCCGTGCGCATCCTTCCGAACTCCCACACGAACCGTGCTCGTCAGCCCTCGAGAAAGCTGTCGACTCTTTTCTCCACGTTCACGCTGAACGTAGCAATCCCAGACAATTTTCCGTCGCCGCGAAGCAACCCACCCGGCAGGCCGGGGAGCCACGCGAAGCGAGGCTCTGCATCGCGCCACCTTTGGGCCTGCCGCTCCCTTCGATGCGTCCGAAGCAATGCCTCGGATGAGCTTTGGGCTTACAAGAAAACCTGCCGCCCCCCACAACGTTCACGCTGAACGTCGCCACCCTAGTTCTCCCGCGTCACTTCAACCCGACGATGTAGGCGACCCACCCGTCGCACCACTCGCCTTTTTCCACGACTTTATAGTTCCCGTCCCCCGACCCTTCTTCCGTCGTACCTTCCCAGTAGACGAGGGCCAGCTTGAAGCCGGCGTCGAGCATGATTTCGCGGAGCTCCGGGATCGTCCACATGCGCCAGTCGTAGGCGAAGCAATCGATGCGCTTCTGCTCGCCCTTGCGCTTGAAATGGATCTTGTACAGTGCGTCGTGCGAGACGGGATCGAAGGTTTCCTGGTCCCAGTAATAGATGAAGGGCGGGTCGCCAAAGGTGGATTTTTCTTCCCCTGGCGCCTGGCAGGCGGTGCCGCCGAAGCAATCGATCGCGAACACGCCGTTCTTGTTGAGCGAGGCGTGGCAGTTCTTGAAGTAGTTCAGCAGGAGCGAGCGCCGCTTGAAGATGTAATATGAGAAGTTCATCGCGCAGATGACGTCGGCCTTGGGGACGCCACTGGAGGTCACGTCCTTCAGCTGGATCTTGACGCGCTTTTGCTGCTCCGGTGAGAGCGCCGCGAGGTGATTTTTGGTGCCCCAGGCGATCGGCTCCGGGTCGAGATCCAGGCCGACGGCCTTGCGGTCCTCCCCCAGCTTCACCCATTCGCAGCAGTTGGCGAACGTCCCGCAGAAGTCCTCACGCATGACCTTGGGGTGGTAACCGGCGCCGCGGGTTTCGCGGCAAATCTGCTCGAGAAACTGCATGTCCTCTTTGGGGGACTGCACGCTGTCGAGGTAGTGCTGATAACGATCGAAGGGCGGTAAGCGGCTCGGCATAGGTCGCCTATTTCGGCGTTTTAGGCAGAAAAGTCAACCCTCTATTGACCCGTCCCGGGATTCTCGGGCAGACTTTCCCCGAGATGTACAAACAGACCACCAACGCCGTCGAAGTCACCGTCGTCCCGAACTACGTCGAGGAGCACTCGCGTCCGGACGAGGGCGTCTACGTTTGGGCCTACGAGATCGCCATCGCCAACAAGGGCGACGAGCCCATGCTGCTCAAGCACCGCCACTGGCGGATCACGAACGCCCACGGGCAGACGCTGGAATTGGCCGGCGCCGGCGTCGTCGGCGACCAGCCCATGATCCGACCCGGTGAGACGTACTCGTACAGCAGCTACACCAATCTCGCGACGCCCTCCGGCTTCATGGTCGGAAGCTACGACATGGAAACGGAACTCGGCGGCACCGTCAGCATCGGCATTCCTGCCTTCTCCCTCGACAGCCCCGAACAGCTGGCATTGCCCAATTGATGGACCAGAGGGACCTGCCCCACGAGGTGATCCTGCTCAACTTCGGCGGCCCGACCCGGGCCGAGGAAGTGGAACCGTTCCTCTATCGGCTGTTCCTCGACCCGTTCATCATCCGCAGCAAGATGCCGGACTTTTTCCGCCGGATACTCGCCCGCCGCATCGCGAAAAAGCGCGCCCCGAAGGCGACGGCGGAGTACGGAAAGATCGGCTTTTCCCCGATCAATCGCATGACGGAGATCCAGGCCCGCCACCTCGAGGCGGAGCTGAAGAAAAGCCGCCCCAACTCGCGCGTGCGCATCGTCAATCGCTACACCGCGCCGTTCGCCGACGACGTCGTGAAAGGCGTCGACCCGGCGAAGTGCCGCCTCTTCCTGCTGACCCTTTATCCCCACTTTTGCCACAGCACGACGGTGAGCTCGATCCGGGACTTCGACCTGGCCTTCGAGCGCCAGCACGGGCACCGCGAGATCCCGAGCGTCCGCGTCTTCTCCTGGTGGCAGAACCCGCACTACCTCGCGCACGGGGCGAAAAAGATCCGCGAAGCGCTCGGGACGGCGCTGAACGCCCAGCCGAACGAACCGGTGACGATCCTTTTTTCGGCCCATGGCATCCCCGAGCGCTACAACACCCGCGGCGATCCCTACGTCACGGAAACGAAGGCCCACTTCACGGAGCTCCGGAGGAGGACCGAGGAGTGGCTGCGGACCGTCGACGACGGTAAACAAACAAAACGTTGTCACTGGGAGCTATCGTTTCAAAGCCGCGTCGGACCGGTCGAGTGGGTTCGGCCGTATACGGATGAAAAGATTGCGGAGTTAGGCAAAACTCGTGGTGGCACGCTGCTCATCGTTCCGGTGAGTTTCACGTCCGACCACATCGAGACGCTTTACGAAATGGATCACACGTATCGCGCGCTTGCTCTCGCTTCGGGATTCAAAGGCTACGCTCGCGCCGCGCCGTCGAATGACGACCCCGAGCTCGCGGTCTGCCTCGCCGACGTGCTCCGGCAGCATGGCTATTAATAGGGGTACGTGCTAATTTTTTAGCATGACCTCCCGCGCCCCTATCCTGCTTTTCGTCGACGACGAGCCGGACATCCTCGACATCGCGAGGATGTGCTTCGAGCTGGGCGGCTGGCGCGTCTTCACCGCGGACGGGGTCGAAGCGGCCAAGTCCATGCTCCGGCAGGAAGAGATCGACGTCGTCCTGTCGGACGTCATGATGAAGGGCGGCTCAGGCATTGACCTGTTGACCCACGTCCGTTCGGAGCACGGCCCCGAGTTCATTTTCTATCTGCTCACCGGCTGCATCGACGACCGCGTCCGGCAGGCCGAAAGCCTAGGGCTCCACGGGATTTTCAACAAACCGTGCGACTGGAGCGCGATCGTGCGCTCCCTGCACGAAGCCGTCCTGGCGAAACTCCAGCCGCAGTTGTGACAATCTGAAATTAAAACAAATTTACAAAACCTGACGACTTTTCGTCAGGCCCTCGCCATTCCGTCCGAAAACACGACCATGGGGGCAACGACCAAACACCGTTTCTTCGTCCTGAGCATTGCTCTGGTTCTCGGCGCCGTGCTGGAAGTCGTGTCGGCCGCCACGGGGCCGCTTCAACTCGACATCGAGCAAAAGATCTACTACCTGGCCAAGGACTCGCTCGGACGGGAAACGCTGCTTGATCCTCGCCTCAAGATTCTGGCGTTCGACGATAGCGCCGCCGGTCTGATTCATGCGCCGGCGATCAAGACTCTAGAGCTGGTGAAAATCTGCAAGGTGCTAGCTGCGCGCGGGATCAAGACCATCATCTCGAGCAGCTTGACGGCGTTTCCGCGCGACACCCCGGAGGAGATGGAGGAAGCCAAAGCGATCGCCGAGACCATACAAGGGGTCCGGTTGAGCTCGACCGTGTTCCTCAGTCACCAGGCGATCAAGTATCGCGACGCGATCCCCCGGAAAACTTTCGATCTCCGCTCCTTCGTCGTCGATGCGCCCGCGAAAGGGCCGATCGCGCTGCCTTCGCTTCCCGCTTCCGGGGATCGGGTTTACGGACCCACGAAGGATTTCCTAAACATCACGCACGACTTCGGGCACGTCGACCCGTTCCGCGGCGGCACGATCGCGGCACTGTTTTTTCGCCTCGACGAACGGAGAGCCATTCCGAACCTGGCGTTGGCTGGCAACGACCATGTCGAATATCGCGACGGACGTTTGACCTTCGCCGGCGTGACCGTGCCGATGAACGAACGCGGCGAAGTGATGGTGCCCTTGCTCAAGCATGAGAAGTTGAAAAGTCACACCTATTCGATGAAGAAATTCCTGATCGAGGTGAACACTGGCTACGACTCAGGCGGCCGGGCTGTTTTCGAGGATGGGGACGTCGTCTACATCGATGCGACGCATTACACCGGGGCTGCCCGCTTCATCGACAGTCCGCGGGGAATGGTATTGAGCTCCGTGCAGGTGCTGTCTCTCCTCAACTCCCTGATGACCGGGCAGTGGATCGACTTCGGCGACTGGCGCCAGGTCGCAGGTCTGGCGGGTTTCGTTCTCGCCATGATCCTCGGTTTTTCCTGCCGGAGCATCCTGTCCCTCTTCCTGGGGGCCACGGGAGCGACCGTTCTGATGACCGGGACTGCGATGACGGCATTCGTTTACGGTTCGACCTGTCTGCCCTTGATAGCGCCGTTGGCTCAGTTCCTTTTCGTCGGAGGCTCGATTTACGGCATCCGACGCTTGCAAATCGACCGCGACGAGCGCTCGGCGAAGCTGTCATTGAGCAGAGACCTGGACCTGGCCAACAAGATTCAAGACTCTCTCACGCCCCCGGCCAAAGAGCAGGTCTTCGGGCGGTTTTCCGTGACCTGCTTCCAGGCAAAGCACGAGGCTCTCGGCGGCGACTGGATGGCCTACCGAAGAGGGCAGGACGGCGAAGTCTTTTTCGCCGTGGGAGACGCACCGGCAAAGGGGTGCAGGCCGCCTTGATCTGCCACGCCGTGCAGTCGCTTTGGGCGGACTCGCTGGCGGACTCCCACTTCGATCCTGAAAGGTTCCTGCGCCGGGTCAACTCGACCCTGTTCACGCTCGGCAAGAATCAGCCGCATACGCTGACTCTTGGGATCCTTCGTATGACCAAGGACGACCTCACCTACTGGAGCGCGGGTCACGTGCCGGTGCTCGTCTACTCGGACTCGAAAGTGCAGCGCCTGTCGGCAAGCGGGGAGGGATGAAGGGAGCCTTCGACTACTCTGTCTTTAGTGCATCGGCCGGGGCATTTGCATTGAGCTTGATGAAAGAAAAATATTTGGAGTTAGATACTTTGAAAGACTAACTATTGCGGACAAGGATCACATGGAATGGCTAAACAATAAAAAACAGAAGTAAGACCGGGTCGAGCCTTCTTTGC